>JAZSKT010000231.1:0-9235 GCA_045534995.1 Candidatus Fimenecus sp. | reverse complement strand
CGATAGTTTCAACTTCAACAAGAACATCTTTTGGTAACTGCTTTGCTGCTACGCATGAGCGTGCAGGTTTGCTTGTGAAATACTCTGCATAGATTCCGTTGAACGCTGCGAAGTCTTCCATATTTTTAAGGAAACAAGTAGTTTTTACTACATTCTGGAGGTCACTACCTGATGCTTCAAGAAGATTTTTGATATTCTCACAAACTTGTTTTGTCTGTTCTTCAATTGTTACTGCTTCAATCTCACCGTTAGCAGGGTTGATTGCAATCTGGCCTGATGTGAAAACCATATTGCCAATAACTTTTGCCTGTGAATACGGTCCGATTGCTGCAGGTGCTTTATCTGTACTGATTGTCTTAATCATAATTAATTCTCCTTAAACTAATTTGTAACCCTGTGAAATGAGTTCGTTTCTAATTATTTCAATATGCTCAAAGTTTCGAGTTTCAAGCAATATGCGTAAGAAACAACCGTTGATATCCGAATTTTCAGATGCTCTTTCGTGGTGAATTGAAATAACATTACCGCCCAAATCGGCAATAATATTTGAAACACCTTTAAGCTGCCCCGGTTTATCAACAAGCTCAATTGTAAGTGAATATGTACGACCTGATGTTAAAAGACCACGCTTAATGACACGAGAAAGAATAGTAACATCAATGTTACCGCCTGAAACAAGGCAGACAACTTTCTTTCCCTTAACGTCTATTTTATTGAACATTACTGCTGCAACTGAAACTGCACCTGCACCCTCAGTAATAAGCTTCTGCTGTTCAATAAGTGTGAGAATTGCAGTTGCGATTTCGTCATCGGAAACTGTTACAACCTCATCAACAAATTTCTTTACATACTCAAATGTATTAGCACCCGGTTCTTTAACTGCGATACCATCAGCAATAGTTGAAACATTGGGGAGACACTCAATTTTATCGTCCTTGATTGAGTTATACATACTTGGTGCACCTTTTGCCTGAACACCATACACCTTAACTTTAGGATTAAGTGCTTTAATGGCAAATGAAACACCGCTGATAAGTCCGCCACCACCAATTGGAACGACAACTGCATCAGCATCGGCAATCTGGTCAAGAATTTCAAGACCGATTGTACCCTGACCTGCAATTACATCGTCGTCATCAAAAGGATGGACAAATGTATAACCTTTTTCATCTCTTAACTGTAAAGCCTTGTTATATGCATCGTCATAAACGCCTTCAACAAGACAGATGTCAGCACCATAACTCTTTGTTGCCTCAACCTTTGAGATTGGAGCACCGTCAGGAAGACAGATAAGTGACTTTATGCCATTCTTTGTTGCGGCAAGAGCCACACCTTGAGCGTGATTTCCCGCAGAACAGGCAATAACGCCTTTTTTCTTTTCTTCAGCTGACAACTGGCTGATTTTATATGCTGCACCACGAACCTTGAAAGAACCTGTTACCTGTAAGTTTTCTGTTTTAAGATAAACATCACAGTCAGGATTGATTTTTGGTGCATAAATCATATCTGTTTTACGGATAATGTCCTTTAAAACAAATGATGCATGATAGATTTTATCAAGTGTTACCATAATATTACTTCTTTCTAAAAAAGATTAGAGTTATTCTATCACATTAAAGCGATTAAATGCAAGAGATATTTGAAAAAACAGCAAATAACTTTGTAGGGGTCGGCGTCCTCGACGACCCTTTCTGCTTAACTTGTCACCAAAGGGCTGTCGGGGACGCCAGCCCCTACGAAAATATTTACCATTTAATTGTTTCGTTATAATCGTCGTAACCGTAATTGCCTGCAGTATTTATAAGCAATTCAGCCAAATCCACTTTTTCACCATAAGGGTCTTTAACACTTATCTTTTTAAGTACAGGCTTAATTCTGTTAATAAATGCTATGAAAACATCACCTTCAGGTGTACCTTCGTTATATGTCTGATTTCCGCGGAAGACATTTCTCACAAGGACAGTTGCATAATCAATGAGTTTCACCTTTTTTATGCTCTTATCACACTTAATGAATAGCAGTCTTGCAAGAGTACCAAGTTTTACTGAACAGAGAAGTTTTCCTGCCATACGGAGTGCAAAGATAAGTCCTTTTGACTGTTTTATTCCGAACTTTCCCATTGCTCTTGTGGTATCATCACGCAGGTCAAGAAGAATATTTCTAATCATTGCATCAAAAACTGATGTAAGATATTCCTTACAAGTCATTCCCTTTGTATCGTATTCAAAATCAGGAGTTGGAATACTCTTGATTTCCGCACCTTTTTCATTTAATGTAACAAGTCTTATGTATGACGGGTCAGCAATAATTGAGCCTGTTGTAACATCAAAGAATTTATTGCCTTTTTCCGTAACGAACTCATTGATACTCTGATTGTGCATATGACCTGTGAAAACAAGGTGAACACCCTCATCAGCAAGAAGTGTTGCAACTGATTTATATTCATACATAAGTGCAGATTTGATAATAGAGAATATTGGCTGAATTGTTAAAACGGGATAATGACAGATTGCAAACATGGTCTGATTTTCTTCTCTCGCCTTTTTTGTTTGCACCTTAATCCACTCAACCTGTTTTTCTGTCAAACTAAACTGACCTTTTGTTTTAACATCAGCATTTATAGCAAGAAGTCGTATACCCTCACCCAATTGTGCAACATAAGAAAGATGCTCCTCATCAACTGCGATTGCATTACTGAAACCAAAATCATTATATAACTTAATAAGGTCTTCTTTTGGTGTTGGTTCAGGCATATATCTACCGTTTTCACCGAATGCGAACGGGTCAGCTTTCCAGTCGTGGTCAGCAGTAATGAGATAAACCTTTTTTCCTTTTGCTTTTATATCATAAAGAAGCTTAATGAACTTCTCGTGACTTTTACGCTCACCATTCTGTGTTAAGTCACCTACTATGAGAACTGTGTCAGCCAAGTTAGTTTCGCCTAAATATTTGAACACCGCATTGTTAATACTTTCAGTTTCAGCAAAGCATTTTTGCTCATAGTGCATAAAATCATCGTAATCGGGACCACTGCAACCTAAATCAGTATCGAAAAAATGAGGGTCAGTTAAAACTAAAAACTTAAAATTTTCCATAATATTCTCCATATAAAACAAAGCTCGCATAAATAAATATACGAGCTTTATAATCAATTAATCTACTGTTACGCCACTTGTTTCTCTTTTCTTTGCGAGTGCTTCAATAATGTTTTTCTTTTCTTTTCCCGCAATCTTATAGAAAAACATAGGAATTGCACAAAGAAGCATACTGATACCCGGAACGATTGATACAAGTGAGAACATTGCAAATCGCATTTCCGGTGGCATATCGAGCGCTGACACAACTGCAGTTGAACTGAGCATTTGCGCTGGGTCAAGACCTATTACCATATACATAATAACGATACCTGATGTTGCAAAGGCATTACCGATTTTGTTGATAAAGCCCTGACAAGCTGCACCAAGAGCATTGTCACGGAAACCTGTTTTAAGTTCCATATAGTCAAGACAGTCACCAATCATAGCAAGGCTGACTGTGTTAATTACACCAAGAGGAATACAAGAAATAATGATGAATGGAATACAAGCATAAAGGTTCATTGTGAACCAACCAACAAGAGTTGTAATGATACTTGCTACAAAACCTGCAAGGCAAGTTGTAATAACAAGCTTTTTGTAATCAAACTTTTTCATAAGTTTAGGCATAAAGAGTGTTGCGCCGAAAAGACCTACGATAGAACTAATCTGGAACACTGTTTTAACTGCTGAAATACTTGATTCAATTGCTGCAATTCTTTCAGCCTCTGTTGCAAGTGTTGCAAGGTCAGGACCGATATAGAATGAGTAACGAGCAACGTGAATAGCAGCTGCAGAAACCATATAACGACCACTTGAAAGAACACCCATCAAAAGAACGAGAACCAATGGTTTGCATTTGAAAACTCTGTTAAGCTGTGATGGTTCACCCGGCTGACGTTTGCGAACAGGCATTTTAACTCTTTCTTTAACACCTGTGCAAGCACGTGCATAAAGAATTGTACCAATACCAACCGTTACGATTGCCATAATGAGATACTTTCTCTTTTGAGATGTAAGGAAGTCAATTGGTTCTGAAGAATTTTCAACCCACGCAGCAATAACAAGGCCTACAACAAGGAAAAGCACTTCAGGAACGGCAGAACCGATACTGTTAAAAATCTTACTTACAGAAATAACGGAGCTTCTTTCTTCTGAATCAGGAGTCATAACATTTGGAAGTCCCCAGAATGAAACGTCACCGATAGTGTAGAGCATACCCCAAGCAATATAAACAATTGCAGAATATACCATAAGTTCTGTTTTACCAAGGTTAGGACTTAGGTACATAAGTAATGTGACAATTGCAACAGGGATAAGTGCAAAACGGATGAACGGAAGCATCTTACCACTCTTTAAGTTACTTCTGTCAACAATCATACCCATAAGCGGGTCATTAATAGCGTCCCACACACGTGCCAAAAGCATAAGCAAAAGCACGAACATCGGTGTTAACTGCAAAACATTAAGGTAGTAGTCACTTATGTAGCTTGACATAAGAGCATAAATCATACCCTGACCTAAACCTGCAACGCAGAACGCGGTCATTTCACTTTTTTGAACATATTTTTTCTGTTCCATATATTCTTCTCCTTTGTTTTACTATTACATAAGAATAGATAATACTAATAAATACTGTGCTAAGTAATATGTAATGTGAACCCATATTACATTATTTTTTGTGTTTCCGCCTTTTTTGAAGAATGCTATTGAAAGCGCCAAATCAGAAAGTGCAAATATGAGTGTTCCTACATTCATTGTTACAAAGCGTGGTAAAACATCAGGCATAGGTGCGCCGCCTATCATAGGCAACCAACCAAAAGCATTCATACCATTCAGGCTGAATGTTACAGTAAGCATTATGACAATTGAATACACAAAAGTCAATACTTTAAATTTTCCATATTCAAATCCTGTTTTATTGGAAATAAGTCGCTCCGCAAAAGCTATTGATACTGCCATAAAAATTGCAAGTGCAATCTGCCACGAAATGAATTCAGGATAAGTCACTAAAATACCTATCACATAAAAAACATGACTTATCAGAAAACTTGTTATACCTGTGAAAGTATATGACTCATAATACTCCTTATGAACATATTTCAGGTCAAGCCAAATATCACCTACAACACAGAAAACCATTCCAATTATAAAGAATAATCCATAGTTCAGATTTTCTGGTTTTATTAAAACTGCAATGCATGCAGAGAGCACAAACATCAAAGATGCTGTTCCTTTGAGGAATACCGCTTTAACTCCGCCTTCCCTTACCCTTACAACAAGAAATATAATTACAAAGAGTAACAAAGAAACGGATGAAGTTATAAATAGACCATTAAGCATTTATTATCCTCCTTTTCTTCACGGAAACCTATAAAAAAATTATACCAATAATTGCAGAAATTTGCAACTATCAGTATAACTTTATTTTTTTATTTAAGCAACAATGTACTTGCAAATGTAAATTGTGCTGCATAATAGAGAAGATGATTTATAATAACATTAGGCTTTGTGTTGCCACCTTCCTTGAAGTAAATATTAGAAAGCACCAAGTCAGAAAGTGTGAAAAGAACTGATGCTACCGCAAGCATAAATAAGTCCTTTGAGAAGCCTTTAAAGAAAATTCCGTTAATGGCAGTGAACATTGTGCAGGCAAGGAACAGGCCATAAATGAAAAGAATTTTCTTATATCTTCCATATTTAACCCTCATTGGTTTTTCAAGCGCTATAGTTACAACTGAGAAAATTATAGAAGCAACAACATTAATTACAGCATACCACCATTTAAATTCACCTTCACCATATTTGAGTGCAACAGCAGGAATATAGAAAATATGGTTCACAATAAAACAAATAATTCCGGCATATGTATAAATATGGTTGTGTTGCTTATATACATATTTCATATCCAGCCACACATCACCTAAAAGGCCGAATATAAGTCCCATAATAACAGGAATTCCATATTCAAAATTCTTACCATTATAAGCAAAAGCAGAAAAAGCAGTACCTATAAAGCAAACCGATGCACCTGCTTTAATAAACATTGCTCCCACACCACCACGTAAAACACGCAGTATAAGGAATGCAATTGTTACTAAAACACCTATAATAACAGCAATAGCATAAATGTATTGATACATATCCATCCCCCGATAAATAATACTCCCATATAATATTATATTGTTATTTTTTTACATTTCAATAATAAAAATATACAAAAATCAATTCTGTTTTTTGACAACTGAATATTCGTCATCAAGCCTGAAATAAGGACAATTATAATTAGCCGAAGTCAGAAATCGCATCATTTCATCTTCATCAAGGTTTATATCACAACAATATTCCTGTAATTCATCATCAAAGTAGTAATTTGCACAGTTTTCACATTGTGTCATATCATATCTCTCCCACAAGCTCTTCATAGGATTTTCTTTTTTTAGTTGGAACAGCACTTCCCTCTTTTGGATATCCAAGAGAAACCACAAGTCTTACAGGATTTTTAAGTCCGCAGATATTACGTATTTTATCATCATCAAACCAACCTAAAATACAAGTACCCAAGCCCTGAACAGTTGCCTCGGCAGTTAAATATGCAGTTGCAATTCCAATATCAATTGAGCGATAATCATTACCTTTGATTTTTGAGCCCATACCGGCAGTTTTGTTATATTTTTCCTCAGAAATTACAACCATAACAGGTGCATCTGTTGTAAACTTATTCATACCCATACTCTGTGTTGCCTTTGCAATTTCTTTTGCCTTTTCACCTTTGCAAATCGTGAAATGATAAGGCTGACCGTTACATGCTGACGGTGAAAGTTGGGCACTTTCAAGAATTGTTCTTATTTTTTCATCTTCAACTTGTTTTGAAGCATCATATGCACGACAAGAATATCGATTTTGTGCTATTTCATTGAAATTCATATATAATCCCCCCAATATAATTTAATCAATGCTATTTTAATTCAGTTTATCATACTTAGAAATAAAAATCAATTCTTCATTATCCACTAAAAGAATGTATCAATTAAAAATAAAAAAGCACCGCTATTGCGATGCTTCTTCGTGGTGACCCGGACGAGAATCGACCGTCTGCTACGGCTTCGCCGTGCATACTATTGGCTCGACGACCCAAATCCTTGCGGATTTCGGTACCCGTCTCACCGCTTTTTGCTATAAACAGTCCACCGGACTGTTTTCTTAACGCAAAAACTCTCTCGAGTTCGATTCGATATGTTTTATTTTTTTAAATAAAAAAGCACCGCTATTGCGATGCTTCTTCGTGGTGACCCGGACGAGAATCGAACTCGTGTTACCGCCGTGAAAGGGCGGTGTCTTAACCGCTTGACCACCGGGCCATATATTAGGGACTTGTTCAGTCCCTTGGTAGCGGCAACGGGACTTGAACCTGTGACCTTCCGGGTATGAACCGGACGCTCTAGCCAACTAAGCTATGCCGCCATATTGCCGTTCTTGCGACGGCTTTGTTATTATAATATAAGACTTCCGTTTTGTCAACAACTTTTTACAAATATTTTTAACTTTTTTTAATTATTTATATTTGCACCGCAGACTCATAATCTCGCAGGCATGGAAGCCTGCCACTATGCGATTGTATTTTGCACTTTATTTTTCTTTACAAAGTACCTTTTATATGCTACAATTTTCTTGTTAAAATACTAATTTATGAGGTGAATTGAATGAATCTCAAGGAATCAAGAAAATGGATTGTTGATGAGCTTCAGAGCGTAGCTGATTTCTGGCTTCAAAACGGTATGGACAAGGTGCACGGCGGCGTTTACACCTGTATCGACAAAGACGGAAAAGTCTTTTCAACCGACAAGAGTGTTTGGATGCAGGGCCGTTGCGGTTGGATTTTCGCACATCTCTGTCACGTTTACGGCGTAAAACAGGAATGGCTCGATGCAAGTAAGAGTTGTATCGATTTCCTTGAAAATTATTGTGTAAACAAAAATGCTGACGGCAGACTTTATTTTACTGTTACTGAAGATGGTAAGCCACTTCGTCAAAGAAGATATTGCTATTCAGAAGCATTTTACTGTATTGCAAATGCTGAATATTATGGTATTACAGGTGAAAAAGAGCATCTTGAACGTGCAAGAAGAGCATACGATATGTACTGGAATCTTAATCACGGCATGCCTGACCCAACAGGTCTTGGTCCAAAGACTGACCCTGAAACACGCACTGGTAGAGCATTGGGTATTCCTATGATTATTCTCAACGTTACATCTGTTATGCTACGTGTTGACCCTGAAAATGCTGACCTTTACAACAAGCGCGCAAACGAATGTGTTGAAGACATTTTCAAATATCACGTTAAGAAAGATTTGGGTTGCACTCTCGAATCTGTTTCACTTGACGGAACACCAAGACTTAATGTTACTGAAGGCAGAGTTGTAAATCCTGGTCACGATATTGAGTGTAGCTGGTTCCTTATGGAAAGAGCAAACCAGACAGGTGACAAGGAACTCCACGAAAAGGCTGTTGAGATTTTTGATATGGCATTTGAGAAAGGTTGGGACAATGAGTTCGGCGGAATTCTCTATTTCTTCGACTGTCTTGGAAACCCACCTGAAGCTTATGAACACGATATGAAACTCTGGTGGCCACATAACGAGGCACTTATTGCATCTCTTATGATTTACAGAGATACAAATAATGAAAAATATCTTGATATATTCAATCAATTGCTCGAATACACAAAAGACCATTTCGCAGTTGCTCCTTGCGGTGAATGGTATGGTTATCTTCGTCGTGACGGTAATCCTACACTTCCTGCTTGTATCGGTTCGACATTCAAAGGACCGTTCCATGTGCCGAGATGTCTTATTATGCTTGACCAGATGATTAAAGAAATTGAAGAAAGAGGTTGATTAAAATGAGTCTTGAAAAATATAAGGGTATAATCCCCGCATTCTATGCTTGTTATGATGAAAACTGTGATGTTTCGCTTGAGGGAACAAAGGCTTTGGTTGAATTCCTTATTGAAAAGGGCGGTGACGGTCTTTATGTTGGTGGGTCATCAGGTGAGTGCATCTATTTAAGTGTTGAAGAAAGAAAAAAGACACTTGAAGCTGTTATGGAAGCAAACAAGGGCAGACTTACAATAATCGCTCACGTTGCTTGTAACAACA
>JAZSKT010000255.1:0-13154 GCA_045534995.1 Candidatus Fimenecus sp. | reverse complement strand
CAGAGCTTTCCTCTAATCCCCAAGGATGACAACAGCCTTCTGCTTATCAACAGCGGAATGGCTCCTATGAAAAAGTATTTTACAGGTGAGGTAACTCCTCCAAAGACAAGAGTTACAACCTGCCAGAAGTGTATCCGTACTCCCGATATTGAAAATGTAGGCAAAACTGCCCGTCACGGCACATATTTTGAAATGCTCGGCAACTTCTCTTTCGGCGATTATTTCAAGAGAGAAGCAACAGCATGGGCTTGGGAATTCTTCACAAAGGTTATGGAAATTCCCGCAGAGCTTCTTTATGTCAGCGTTTATCTTGAAGACGATGAAGCATACGACATCTGGACTAAAGAAGTGGGCGTTGATCCCTCTCATATGGTACGCTTCGGCAAGGAGGACAACTTCTGGGAGCACGGTGCAGGTCCCTGCGGTCCCTGCTCTGAAATTTACTTCGACAGAGGTCCCTCAAAGGGCTGCGGCAAGCCCGATTGTAAGGTAGGCTGTGACTGCGATCGCTTTATTGAAGTATGGAACCTTGTTTTCACACAGTTTGAAAATGACGGCAACGGCAACTACACAAGACTCAAGAACCCCAACATCGATACAGGTATGGGACTCGAAAGACTTGCCTGTGTTATGCAGGATGTTGACAATCTTTTCGAGGTTGACACAGTTCAGAACATTATGAAGCACATTATCGATATTTCAGGTATTGAATATCATAAGGATGCTAAAAAGGATATTTCACTTCGTGTTATTACTGACCATATCCGTAGTACAACATTTATGGTTAGTGACGGTGTTCTTCCGTCAAACAGCGGTCGCGGTTATGTTCTTCGTCGTCTTCTTCGTCGTGCTGCTCGTCACGGCAGACTTATCGGTATCGACAGACCATTCCTTGCTGAAGTTTGCGAAACAGTAATCAAGGAAAACGCAAATGCGTATCCAAACCTTGTTGAAAAGCAGGATTATATTAAGAAAGTTATCGCAATGGAAGAAGAAAGTTTCTATAAGACTATCGACTCTGGTCTTGGACTTCTTAACGAAATGATGGCAAACTCAAAGGACAATGTTCTTTCAGGTGAAGATGCTTTCAAACTTCAGGACACATTCGGTTTCCCAATTGACTTAACAAAGGAAATCGTTGCTGAAAACAATATGACAGTTGACGAAGATGCTTTCAAAAAGTTTGTTGAAGAAGCAAGAATGAAAGCAAAGAGTGTTAAGCGTGACGGTGCTGAAACTGACTGGAGAAATAGTGGTGTTTCATTCAAAGATATAAATAAAACCGAATTTACTGGTTATGAAGAAAATAATACAACAGCTACTGTTGTGGCACTTGTAGCTGACAGCGAAAGAAAAGATTTTGTTGAAGCAGGAGATGCAATTCTTGTTCTTGACAAAACATCTTTCTATGCTGAAAGTGGCGGTCAGGTTGGCGACACAGGTGTTATTACAATCGGTGACAGCACATTTGAAGTTTCAAACACAACAAAGGATGCTGACGGTGTTGTTCTTCATCACGGTACACTTGTTGGTGATGCTGTTAAGGTTGGCGACACAGTAACAACTGTATATAATGAAGAAAACAGAAAAGCAATTATGAGAAATCATACTGCTGCTCATCTTCTTCAGGCTGCACTTCGCGAAGTTCTCGGTACTCATGTTGAACAGGCAGGTCAGCTTGTTGACGCTAATGAAGTTCGTTTTGACTTTACTCATTTCACAGGTATGACAGGCGAAGAACTTAAAAAGGTTGAAGACCTTGTGAATGAAGAAATTCTCAACGCAACAGAAATGTTAATCCGTGAAGTGCCTATTGATGAAGCAAAAGCTATGGGTGCTATGGCACTTTTCGGTGAAAAATACGGTGATGTTGTTCGTGTAGTTAAGGCAGGAGAGTTCTCAACAGAACTTTGCGGTGGTACTCACGTTGACAATACAGGCAAAATCGGTCTTTTCAAGATTGTTTCCGAATCATCAGTTGCAGCAGGTGTAAGAAGAATTCAGGCTGTAACAGGTAAAAATGTTCTTAAATATATTGATGAAAAGAATGACCTTCTTTTCGCTACTGCAGAAAGCTTCAAAGTAGGTAATGTTTCTGCACTTCCACAGAAAGCAGTTGCAATTGCAAATGACCTTAAGGCAAAGGAAAAGGAAATCGAAAAACTTAAAGCAGAAATCAACTCATTCAAAACTGCAGGAATCATGGCAGGTGCAGTGGATGTAAACGGTGTTCAGCTTGTTGTTTACTATGCAGGTGAACTTGATGCTAACGGACTTCGTTCGATGGCTGAAACTGCAAGAGATTCTGCACCTAACACAGTTGCAGTTATCGCAGGTTCAAATGCGGAAAAAGGAACTGCTTCATTTGCTTGTGCTTGTGGTAAGGACGCAATCACAATGGGTGCTCACGCAGGTAACATTGTCCGTGAAGTTGCTAAAATAGCAGGTGGTTCAGGTGGCGGTAAACCTGATATGGCTATGGCAGGTGGCAAGGATATTTCAAAGATTGATGATGCTTTAATGTCAGCAAAAGAAATTCTTGCATCAATGGTTAAATAAGGTGAAAAATATGGATTGTCTTTTTTGTAAAATAGCAAATGGCGAAATTCCGTCAAATAAGGTTTATGAGGATGATAAAATCCTCGCATTCCGTGATATTGCTCCTCAGGCTGAAACACATATTCTTGTAATACCTAAATGTCACATTGCAAGCTCAGCTAACGATATAAATAATGAGAACTCTGCTGAGATAGGTTATATTTTTGCAAAAATTCCTGAAATTGCAAGTCTGGCAGGCGTTGATAGTTACAGAATTATCAATAACTGTGGTGACAAAGCAGGACAGACAGTAAAACACATTCATTTTCATATCTTAAGCGGAGACAACCTTTCAGAAAAACTTGTGTAAGGAGTGTTGATGTTGAAAAGACCTTTTGCTGTAATTGGTTTTTCAATGCTTATGACATTTCTTGCTATCACAAATATTACTCACAAAATGACTATTGCTCTTTTAGCGGGAGCAGTAGTCATTTTTTCTTGCTTTCTTTTTTTCAAAAGTTTAAGAAAATATTTGTCTGTCATTTTTGTTCTGTTTGGTGTGATTACATTTGCAATATCGTTTGTTTGTGCAGAGAAGTATTATCTAAACGAAATGAACAATTTTGAAAAAGAGCAGATAATACAAGGCGTTGTGTGTGAAACACCAAAAGAATCGGATTATGCCTTTACATATATAGTCAAGGTTGAAGGTGAAAGGTATAAAGTGCGTTTTGTGACACAGAACAATAAATTTTTAAGCGAAGGAGATTACGTTTCACTTACCGTTTTGAATGGTGACGATAAAAATGACGCGGAAATGATTAAACATTCACTTTCATCAAGAATATATTTCACATTCTTTGAAAGTGATAAATGTATAATTGAAAACACGGGAAAAGTGAATGTTTATTATAAATATGCCGGTATGGCAAAACGTGTGTTTTCCGAGATTGTTATGAAATATCTACCTGGTGAAAATGGTGCAATAGCAAAAGCTATGACCATAGGTGATGAAAGTCAATTGGATACACAGGTTGTTCGTTGGTTCAACTATTGTGGTACTTCGCATCTTCTTGTGGTTTCGGGACTCCACCTGACTTTGTGGTCATTCGGTATAATGAAAATTTTAATAAAATCGTCAAAGTTAAGAAAAATTTCTCCTGCTATCGGAATACTTTGTATTTTTCTGTATGCATCAATAACGGGATTTGGTGTATCGGTTTTACGTGCAGGCGCCATGGTAATGGCGGTGCTTATGGGAAAATTCCTGAAACGCGATGCGGACAGTATAAATTCAATAGGCGTTGCAGTTTTTCTAATTTTAATTGTGAATCCGTTTGCACCATTTTCAGTGTCTCTTTGGTTTACGGTGCTATCAACTTTGGGAATTCTTGCTTATTCCGATAAAATCAAGGAATGGATTGAAGAAAAAACAAAGAATAAACGTGTGTCAAAAATACCGTTGTTCATTGATTTAGTAGTTTCAGTTGCTATTAGTTTTTCAACAACGGTATTCACTTTGCCTGTGTTTATATTCAACTATAATATTATTCCGGCAGCGTCCATTCTTTCCAACTTCATTATGGTTAATGTTGCTTTGGTATTGATGGTATTAACAGTTTTAGGTGTGATTTCACATTTGTTGTTTCTTTATCCTTTAGCAAAAATATGTTTTTTAATTACTGGTGTGTTAAGTGAAATTCTGTATTTCTTTGCAGAGAAAATAGGTATGTCAAAATGGTCAACTGTGTCTTTGAATCATATATATTACAAGTATTTTCTTGTATTACTTATAATTGGTGTAATTGTTGTAGTTGTTGCAAGGGAATATGATTTTGATATAATTAAGCCTATGACAGTGACCCTTTCTGTACTCTTTATTTTAACAACTTTGTATTGCACGGGATATGATTACAATACAACATCCGTGGAAATTGCAACAACAGATGAAAAACCTATACTTGTAATAAATTCAAAAGGGAGAAGTGTGCTAATCGGTACAAGTCATCAAAAAATTACAGATATAACGGAAGAAATGTTAAGTCGACACAACAAAAAGACACTTGATGTGATTTTTGTAACAGAAGAAGATGAGAATACGGTTTTGGAAATTGTTAGTTTGTATAATAACTTCGGTGAATCTGAGGTTTATTTTTGTAGTGAAACATCAGAGTATTCTAATGAAAGCTTGAATATAAATCTTGAAAATACCGACTGTATAAGAATAACAAGTAACGGACAACAAATTTTAGTAGCAAACAGTGAAAAAATTGAAAACCTATTTGAAAATATAAAAGAATGTGATATAATTATTGCGTATGGTGAGAATGCTATGAAATATGAGAAAAGTTTAAACGATGTCAAAGTTATCGCCATAGATGATTATAAAACCACGTCAGTTTATTTTAAATAACAGGAGACATAGAATGGCACTGATTTATGAGTCTGACCTTAAAAGGCATATAAAAGAAAAGACTATGTCAAACTGTTACCTTTTTTACGGTAGCGAAGATTATTTAAAGCAGTTTTATGCTGAAAAAATCTGCAAAACTTTTGTGACAAAGGGCAGTGAAACATTCAGTCTGCGTAAATATGATGGTAAAGAAAACACTCTTGATGATATGATTGAGGGTGCTTATTCCATGCCCTTTATGAGTGAATATTGTGTGGTTATTGCACGTGATTTTTCTCTTGATTCTCTTAATAATGATGATAAGGATAAATTGACTTCTTTTTTTGAAAATCAGCCCGATACCTCAATTACAATATTCTGGATGGACAGTATTGAGGTTCAGCCGAAAGTTGCAAAGTGGAAATGGGTAATTGACAATTTTACAAAGTATGCTAATATTGTGAATTTTGAAAAGCCTGTGGGAAGAAATCTTCTGAAACTGATTTGTGCATATGCATCAAAGCAGGGTTGCATGATGAGTGAAAGTACAGCATCATATCTTGTGGAGATTTCTGGTGACAGTCTTAATGTACTTTTCAATGAAATTCAAAAAGCATCCAATTTTGTAGGTCAGGGAAATGAAATTACCCGTGAGTGTATTGATGCAGTAGCAGTTCGTTCTCTGGAAGCTAAGGTTTTTGATTTATCAAAGCTTATATTGAACCATAATCCGCAAGGTGCATTGGAACTGTTGCATACACTCTTGGTTCAGAAGGCAGAACCAATTGATATTTTCGGTGTTATTTTAATGTCTTTTGTGGATGCTTATCGTGCGAAGATTGCTATATCAGGTGGCGAAAGTGTTGTTTATCCTGCAAAGTTTTTCGATTACAGAAATAAGGATTTTCGTTTGAAGAATTCGGAGAGATATGCAAGAAAACTTTCTGTTGAACAGTTGAGAGAATGTTTTGACTGCTTTGCTGAAAGCGATAAAGCCCTAAAAAGCACTTTGCAGAACGGAGAACTTATACTTGAAAAACTTATAGTGAAAATTTCACTGATAATTGCAAGGTGACAAATTGTGATAAAAATCAACGAGGCAGTAATAGTTGAAGGAAAGTATGACAAAATCAAACTTTCAGGTATTCTTGATACAGTAATCATTGAAACTGACGGTTTTGCTATCTTCAAAGATAAAGAAAAACAACAACTTATTCGTTTCCTTGCCGATAAAAGAGGAATTGTTATAATGACAGACAGCGATTCTGCTGGTTTTAAAATTCGTTCCTTTATAAAAGGGATAACAAAAAGTGAAAATGTAAAAAATGTATATATACCCGATGTTTACGGTAAAGAAAAACGCAAAACAGAATTTTCAAAAGAAGGTAAATTAGGTGTCGAGGGAATGAATCCTCAAGTTATTATTGATGCTTTGGAAAAAGCCGGTGTTTTATATTGTGAAAACATAAAAAAACACGGCAGAGAGATAACACATACTGACTTTTTTGAAGACGGAATAAGCGGTGGCGAAAACAGTAGTGCAGTCCGTAAAGCATTTGCAAGAGAACTTAATCTTCCTGAAAAAATCAGTTCAGCTTCTTTACTTAAAATTATAAATTCATATATGACTTATGAAGAATACAAACAAGTAATTGATAAAATGTCTAATGTGTAAATTTTTTAAATTTTTATTTCCAAAAGATTTAAAAAGTGGTATAATATTTAAGTTAATCATAAAATAAAAGAAATTGAGGTACTCACTATGAGTGTTAAAAGCCGATTTCCAATAAATAAACCTTTCTATGAGGTGCGTCATATCAGAGATTTCAAGGACCTTATTGACCAGAGTGAAAGACTTTTTTCAGAGCGTCCTGCATATAAACTCAGAAATAAAGACGGAATCTATTACGAGGTGACTTACAGTAGTTTTCGTCACTCTGTATATTATCTTACAAATAGTCTTGTAAATGACGGATATAAAAGAACTCATATTGCGGTTGTAGGTGCTAACTCATATAATTGGTCTGTGACATATCTAGCAGTAACTTGCAGTGACAATATAATTGTGCCTATCGATAAGGAATTGACTCCTGATAATATGATGGATGTTATCAAGGATGCAGATGCAACAGTTCTTTTTGGTGATAAAAAATACATCAAGTCAATTGAAGCAAGAAAAGACGAACTCCCTGAAGGCTTTCGTTTCATCTGCTTTGATGACATCGAACTTCAGAATGTTGAATATTTTGAGAATTATCTTGATGTGGGCAGACAACTTTACAGAAATGGAGTCAAACATCTTGATGATATAACCGTTGACCCGGAAGCCGATACTGCGATTCTTTTCACATCAGGAACAACAGGTGTTTCTAAAGGTGTTTGTCTCAGTCAGAAAAATATCTGCTCAGTTGTTATGGGCGCGGCAGGATGTATCAAGGTTACCCCCGAGGACCAACTTCTTTCATTTTTGCCTATTCACCATACTTATGAGTGTACAGTTGGTTTTCTGTATATTCTTTATTCAGGTGCTTGTATTGCATTTTCTCAGGGATTGCGTTATATTACGAGAGATTTTAAAGAGGTAAAACCAACTTGCTTCATTACTGTTCCTTTGCTTATTGAAAAAGTTCATGCAAAGATTATGAAGAAGATGGAAGAAAAAACAGCAGGTAAACTTATTTTTAAAGTTGGTAAATACACATCGATTATAAGCAAAGCGATGGGTGTTAAAGACCTTGACCGTAAAATTTTCTCTGAGGTTATTGATACATTTGGTGGAAGACTTCGTCTTATTGTGACGGGTGCTGCGGCTATTGACCCACGCGTTGCAGAAGATTTTATGCATATGGGTATTGACCTTTATATCGGTTACGGTCTTACAGAATGTGCACCACTTGTTGCTTGTAATAATGACAGACTTATGCTCCCTGATTCAATTGGTACACCTATGCCCGGTGCAGAGGTTGCCATTTATAACCCTGATGCTTTGGGCGTTGGTGAAATCTGGGTAAGAGGCCCTATGGTTATGAATGGCTACTATAAAAATCCTGAAGCAACAGCAGAGGTTATTACTCCTGACGGTTGGTTCAGAACAGGTGATATTGGTATTTGTGACCGTCATAACTGTTATAAGCTTACAGGCAGAAGTAAAAATGTTATTGTTACTAAAAATGGTAAGAATATTTTCCCTGAAGAAGTTGAACTCTACCTTAACACTAATCCGATTATTGAAGAAAGCATTGTTTTTGCAGATGATGTTGACGACGAAACTTTGGTAAGTGCTATGATTTATCCTAACTACGAGGAAATTAAGAATAATCTTAAACGTCAGGATATTACAAAAGAAGATGTTCAGAAAACTGTTGATGAGGCAGTTAAAGATGTAAATAAAAAACTTCCTAAATACAAAAAAATCAGAAATTATGATATAAGTGAAACTGAGTTTGAAAAGACAACTACTAAGAAAATCAAACGACAGGCTAATATTGAAAAAAGAAAAGAAAAAGCAAAAACAGAGGAAAAATAAAAATGATTATAGGTCATGGTAATAACGAAAACTATTCGAATGGTCTTTCCGTAATGGCGATTATGGCATCGCCCAGAAAGACCGGCTATACTGCAAAACTTTTAGGCAGTCTTTTGCGTGAATTTCCAAAGGGGACAAATATTGAGATAGTTAATCTTTATGAGCTTAATCCAACAGCTTGTAATGCTTGTGGCTATTGCAAGGCGGGTAATGGCTGCTCAAAAAAGGACCTTGAAGATTTTTTCAGAAAATTTGAAACAACAGATATTATAGTGTTTGCAACACCAATTTATTTTATGGGTGTTCCCGCTCCGTTTAAAGCGTTGATTGACCGTTTTCAGCGATATTATGAAGCTCGATTTCGTCGCAATATGCAGAACCCTATTGAAAAACCACGTAAGGCTCTCCTTATTGTAACAAGCGGTAGTGATGGGGAAATCGGTTATGAGGTCATCAAACACCAACTTTTACAAGCTTTTTCAGTACTTAATATTAAGTTGTGTGGAGCAACACTTGCCAGAAACACAGACAAATGTGGCGTTGACAATACGGATGTTGACAAAGCAAGAGCATTATATTGGAAGGTGAGATAAATGGCAGTAATTAAAGTTAATCTTGAAAATTTTGCACAGGAAGTTTTAAAGGCAGATAAACCTGTTCTTGTTGATATGTATGCTGATTGGTGTGGCCCTTGTATGATGATGGCACCTGAAATCGAAGCATATTCAGAGGAAACAGATAAAGTGAAAGTTTGCAAACTCGATGTTGACGAAGCAACAGATTTAGCACTTACATTCGGTGTAATGAGTATTCCTACGGTCATTCTCTTTGAAAACGGCCAAGAGGTAAAACGTTTTGTTGGTGCAAAGGAAAAACATCAAATCGCAGAATTTGTAGGTCAATGAGTAAAATAAAAGTCCCAAGGAAATCCTTGGGACTTGTTTTTTAATCTTCAATTAAGACTTTTACAATTTCACCGATGTATACTCTGTGAAAATCGTTGTTAACGTAATTTTTCATAATGCTTTCGTCAAGGAAACCGTCAGGCTTAATATCCTGATATGCCAGTTTTTTAAGTACCACATTGACTTGTGCTTCTTCAAAGCCCACAGCATTTTCCAAGTCAACAGGGTTAAGTCCCGTTTCTGCCATTTTGTCAATGTCACGACCTGATTTGCTTCCGCAAAGCCCGAGTTCCTTTTTGTATTCGCCACCGAAAAATGAAAGAGAAAAGTAATCATTCTTTTCCATGAATTCATAAGTGTATCTCTGTGGTCTAACGAATACAAAGCACACGTCCTTGTTCCAGAGTTCACCAATTCCGCCCCAGCTGACTGTCATTGTGTTGAAATCATCTTTTGTGCCTGCAGAGAGCAAAGCCCAGTCGTCATTAATCATTTTGACGAAATTGTCCTTTAATTCTCTTATGTTTATTTCTTTTTGCATAGTAATCATTCCTTAAAAGTTATTTCATTAATTATATACCCTTAAAGGCTGAAATACAACCAAAAAAGCAAGATAAATACTGATTATGTGGAAAATGTCGAAAAAGTTTGTAATACTTCACAAAAAATTTACACAAAGTTTGTATAGTTATTTTTATTCTACGTCTTTTCTAAAAAATGTTTTTATGATAATATAATAGGGCTATTTTGATGTCGTGTATATGATGCGACGGTTTGAAGGATGTAGGATAAATGGAATTCAGCGATAGACTTAAATATTTAAGAAATGCAAAAATCCCAACAATAACTCAAAAAGATTTGGCAAACGCTCTCGGCGTTACACAGAGAAAAATTTCCTTTATGGAAACAGGTACAACAGAGCCTTCTTTAAAGGATATTAAGGCACTTTGCAAGTATTTCAATGTGTCAGCGGATTATCTTCTTGGGTTACCTAAAAATATGAATTATCCGGAGTAATTTATGACTAAAAAAGAACGTGCAAGGCTTCTTGTGGAAGGACTTAAAAAGGAATATCCCGATGCTATTTGTTCTCTTGTTGCGGAAAATCCTTTTGAGTTGCTTGTGGCAACAAGGCTTTCTGCACAATGTACCGATGCCAGAGTAAATCTCGTAACTCCTGCACTTTTCAGCAAGTACAGAACTCTGGATGACTATGTAAATGCCGATGTGAAAGACATTGAGGATATAATTCATTCCTGTGGATTTTATCACGGAAAAGCAAGAGATATTATTGAAATGGCAAGAGGTGTCAGGGATAGATTCGGCGGAGTTGTTCCCGATAATATTGAGGATTTGACATCTTTGCAGGGCGTTGGCAGGAAAACTGCAAACCTGATTGTTGGTGATGTGTACAGTAAGCCTGCGGTTGTGGCGGATACGCATTTAATAAGACTCACCAACAGAATGGGACTCGTAAATACAAAAGACCCTAAAAAAGTGGAGATGGAACTGAAAAAAATTCTTCCACCAGAAGAGAGTAACGATTTCTGTCACAGATGTGTGCTTCACGGTAGAGCAGTATGTACAGCACGAAAAGCAAATTGCGAAAATTGCTGTTTGAAAGACTGTTGTAAAAAAATAATATGATGAAATGCGGGTAAGTTAAGGCTTATCCGTTTTTTATAATTAGCGTCGCAGACCCTCAATTTTGCATTTTGCACTTTGAATTTTGCACTTAATTATTGTATTTTACAATAATTTTATGTTATACTATTTACATAATATGGAAATGAGGTATTTTTATGGACCCAATTAATGTTGATTTCGGTAACAAAAGAGTTATGCCGGAAACTCCGAAAGGAAGTACGGTTAAAAAAGTAATTGTCAGCCTTTTGCTGACTCTTGTTGTGGGCGCAGTTGCATATTACTTTATGCTTCCTGCACTTAATTTCAAGGCACTCGAGCTTTATGTCTATATCGCAGTTGTTCTTATTGCATATATTGGCATTTTCGGTATTGTTTCAAAGGCATATTTCAGACCCGAATATATGGAATATGCAAAGAATAAGGTGAAAATCCCTATTGCATTGATTCTTGTACTTGTTGTCATTGCGGGTATCGGTTATGTGACAGGTGCAGAGTTCTTCCGTGCAAAGGATTATGCAGAGATTATTGATGTTAAGGAAGGCGATTTTGCAGAGGAAATTGCAGAAATCGATTTCCAGAGCGTTCCTCGTCTTGACAAGGACTCATCAAATATGATTGCAACCCGTGCTCTTGGTGAACTTTCTGATTATGTTTCACAGTTTGTTGTGAATTCATATTATTCAACACAGATTAACTATAAGGGAACTCCTGTTCGTGTTCAATCTCTTGATTACGGTGATGTGTTCAAGTGGCTCAAGAATACAAAGGAAGGTATTCCTGCATACATTATCGTTGATATGACTACTCAAAAGGCAGAAACTGTAAGACTCGAAGAAGGTATGAAATATTCACCTGCAGAGCATTTCAATGAATACCTTATCCGTCATGTTCGTTTTAAATATCCTTCATTAATGTTTGGTGACCCATCATTTGAAATTGACGACAGTGGCAGACCATATTGGATTGTTCCTGTACTTGATAAGACAATCGGTCTTTTCGGCGGTACTGATGTTGCAGGTGCGATTATCGTTGACTCAATCAACGGTGACACAACTCTTGTTTCAACAAGCCTTGATAAAAACACAAAACTTCCTACTGATAAATTCGTAACAGATAAAGAATTCCAATGGCTTGACCAGGTTTATTCTGCTACTATTGTAAATCAGCAGTATAATTATTACGGTAAATACAACAACGGTTTCTGGAACTTAATTATTGGTCAGCAAAATGTTCGTGTAACATCATCAGGTTACAACTATTTAGCCCTTAATGATGACGTTTATATGTACACAGGCGTAACATCTATCAGCTCTGACCAGTCAATTATCGGATTCGTTCTTATTAACCAGAGAACAAAGGATGCTGTTTATTATCAGCAGGCAGGTGCTTTGGAAGAAACAGCAAGAACATCTGCACAGGGTAAGGTTCAGCAGTATGGTTACGCTGCAACATTCCCAATTCTTCTCAATGTAAGTGGCGAACCAACTTACTTTATGGCACTTAAAGACTCAAGCCAACTTGTAAAAATGTATGCAATGGTTAATGTTGAGCAGTCAACTGTTGTTGGCGTAGGCACAAGCCTTGCTGAATGTACAGAAAACTATGCAGCAGAGCTTGAAAAGAATGGCGTTAATGTAGATGTTGATGTTGACTCAATGGGTGAAGAAGAAACACCTGATGCACCAAAGGTTGAAACAGTTGATGTTTCAGGTACAGTTGAGGAAATAAGAAGTGTCATTACAGGTGGCGAAACTTATTTCTATATTAAACTCGCAGACAACAACGCATATTACAAAGTTGCTGTAAAGGATGCTGAAAAGATTGTTATCCTTAATGTAGGTGACAAAATCACATTTGCAGTTGATAAGGATGCAAAAGGCGAAATTATCACAGTAAATTCAGTAAAATAACGGTATGGCGGGGCCTTGAAAAAGGCTCCGCTTTTTGAGTGTAAAATGGAAAACTGAAAACTGAAAACGTCGGGTCTGCGACGCAGTAATAAAATGAAAAAACTAATTTTTATACATTATATTATGTATAAATGTATAAAATATGCAAAATATGTAATAAAAATGCATAAAAACCGTATATATATTCATTAAATATGTAAAATAGTGCATAAAAATACAAAAAATCATTAAAAAAT
>JAZSKT010000197.1:0-4216 GCA_045534995.1 Candidatus Fimenecus sp. | reverse complement strand
ATCACTCATATTGAGTTCACGGTTATAGTTACGTGCACTACGGACACTGCCAAAATCAAATTCAAATGCACCCCAACAACGATAACCACCGTAACCGTCCATAACACCCACTAACTTTTCACAAAGATTATGAGCTGTTTTATCATCATTGTTTTTAAATGCCTCGTATATTTCCTTATGGTATTGATAAGGCAGTTTTCCATTTTCGTCAGGTGTTGTGATATTACCTCCACAGTAATCAGGTCTTTTAGGTGACGGTCCACCTGCCCACAAAGTTTTATGGTTGAGAATAATTTTTTCTCTTTTAATATCACCAAAAATGCCCATACCAAGACTTCCGTTACCCAATGGTAAAGAAGCCTGTTCCCAATAATTTTCTGAATTTTTCCAATATGCTCTTTTGAGTTTTAATTTTGAAGTCGGTTTATTATAATAAAGAATCATTTTTATTCTCCCGATTTTTTATTTATTGTAATCTCATTCCACAAGGTGAAACCTAAAATGAGAATACCACCCACTATCTGCATTGGTGTCATTGTTTCTTTTAAGACCACAACCGAAACAAGAACTGCAACCAGAGGGTCAATATAGCTTAAAATTGCCGCCTTTTGTCCCGGTAATTCTTTAAGTGATGAGAAGTAAAGGCAATATGTAATACCTGTGTGGACAAATCCGATTATGAGAAGGAATATCCAACCTTTTTGGTTTAATGTGTGAAGATTTACACCATCTGTTAAAAGCACATAAGGTACAAGAACGGCTATTGCAGAAAGAAACTGCAAGAATGTACGATGAATCCCTTCAACATTTTTTATAAACTTGTTCAGAAGAATAACCGTAGCATAAAGTGATGCTGCACCAAGTCCGAAAAGTATGCCTTTTATATGACTTGTTCCTTGACTTAAATCACCAATTCCCGTAATCAGAACAATTCCCAATGTTGACATAACGAAACATATCCACTGTTTTACGCCCATTTTTTCTTTAAAGAGAATAGGACAGGCTATTGTGACAATTACGGGTGCGAAATAATAACTTAATGTTGCAACGGAAACTGTTGTGTATTTATACGCCTCAAAAAGCAAAATCCAGTTAAAGCCCATCGCAACACCTGACAGCACAAGCAAAGGAATTTCCTTTTTGATTTTGCCGAATGGAATTTTCTGTTTTGTAACAAGAAGAAAAATTCCAATAAGAATTGTTGCCAAAACTGCTCGATAAAGAGCAATTTCACCTGACGGTAACGGTATGTTTCGCACAAAAAGTCCGATTGTGCCGAAAACAGCCATTGAAACTATCAACATTGTTCTTGCACTTGAAAATTTTTTCATAAAAACTACTCCAAAAAATATACTGAAAATATTTTATTGCAAAAATCAAATATCGTCAACTGTTTTGTTGTAAAGATAGTCAAAATATGGTATTATTTTGCAGAGAAATCAAAAAGGCGGTGGGAAAATGTTTGAAAATTTACTTAATGAAAAATCGAGTTGGGAATTTTTAAAGGATACTCCCCTGCCTGTTGCTGTTTATGGCACGGGAAACGGTGCTGACAGAGTATTCGGGGAATTCGAAAATCTTGGAATTTCCGTTTCCGCTGTTTGTGCAAGTGATGGATTTGTAAGAAATAGGACTTTCCACGGATATGAGGTTAAGTCAGTCTCTGCTCTTGAAAATGAATTTGAAGATTTTATTATTGCACTCTGCTTTGCGAGTCCTTTGCCTGATGTTATAAACAACATAAAAAGTCTTTCACTTCGTCACAAGGTAATTATGCCATCTGTACCCGTTTTCGGTAATAATATTTTCAACAAGGCATTTCTTAAGGAAAATCTTCAGAAAATTGAAAAAGCCTACTCATTACTTGCTGATGAAAAATCAAGAAAAGTTTTTGAAAACATTATCCGTTATCAGATTACAGGGGAAATGAACTATTGTTTCAACTGTGAAAGTCATAAAGATGAAGCATTTGAAATATTGAATTTAGGTGAAAATGAAAGTTTTCTTGACCTTGGTGCATATCGTGGCGACACCATAAAAGAATTTTTGCATTATACAAATAATTACAAGCAAATCGTAGCGGTTGAGCCTGACAAAAGGACATTCAAGAAACTACAAACCTATTGTGAAAACTTTGAAAACTGCACATCGCTCAACAATGCTGTGTGGAATGAGTCAAAAGAACTTTTCTTTGACGGAAACAAAGGTCGCGGAGGCTCTGCAAAGGACACCGGCGAAAGCATATGCTCTGTTACCGTTGATGAATTGAGTGAAAAATACGGAAAATTTACATACATTAACATTGATGTTGAGGGTGCTGAAAAAGAAATGCTGCAAGGGGCAAAAATCACCTTACAGCAAAACAAACCAAAATTATGTATGGCAGGATACCACAGAAGTGAGGATATTTTTGCACTCGTAAACCAAATCAACGAAATCAACGGTGACTATAAAATATACCTTCGTCACCATCCTCATATTTCATTCTGGGACACAAACATTTATTGTATTTAGGTGAATTTATGGCTATTAAACTTATAGTAACAGACCTTGACGGAACATTTTTGAACAGTAACCATGTTACAATTCCGCAGGAAAATATTGATGCATTTAAAAAAGCCCACGAAATGGGCATAAAAGTGGCTATCGCAAGTGGAAGAACAAAGATTCTCACAGATTACCTTATGGAACAGTTGCCGTTTTTAGATTATCTTATCACATCAAACGGTGCAGTTACATACGACCTTAAAACCGGAGAAATTGTCTGTCAGACACTTCTGGGTAACAAAAAAGCTGTTGAGATTTTCAATATTTTAAAGGACTATAACCTGATTTATGAGATTTATTATAACGGTGATTGTTATATGGATTCAAACAGTTATTCAATGTTTGACGAGAACCATGTTGCACCGCATATTTACAAGCTTTTGAGCAATTTCATAAAAGAAGTTCCTGACCTTTGCTCACTTATCAACGGAAATGGCATTGAAAAGCTCAATATTCTCACTCTTACAGCACAACAGCGAATTGAACTTGAAGAAATAATTTCAAAATCAGGGAATGTGGCATTTGCATCTTCATTCCCCGTGAGTGCTGGTAAAAACGGCAACCTTGAAATGACGGAAATAAATGCTACAAAGGGTTTTGCAGTTAAAGGTCTTGCAGAGTCCTTAGGGATAGGCAAAGAAAATATTATGTGCTTTGGTGACGGTGAAAATGACTGTTCAATGCTTAAGTTTGCTGACTATTCATTTGCTATGGCAAACGGTAATGAGTATGCAAAAAATACTGCAAAATATATTGCTGACACCAACGATAACGGCGGTGTTGCAAAGGCAATAAAGAAATATGTATTCGGTGAATAAAATGGATATTAAAAATTATAAAGGTGTGATTTTTGACCTTGACGGAACTCTTTTTGATTCAATGGGAATATGGAAAGATGTTGACACAGCATTTTTTAATCGTCGTGGTATTGAAATGCCCGACGATTATCAGGAATGTATCAAGGATATGCACTTTAAGACAATGGCAATTTATACAAAGGAAAGATTTAATCTGCCTGACGACATAAACGACATTATGGACGAATGGTGCGAACTGTGTTTTGACGAATATGAGAATAAAATCGGACTTAAAGACGGTGTTTATGAATATCTCATATCCTTAAAAGAAAAAGGCATTAAACTCGCATTTGCAACAGCAAATACGACGGAACTCAGTGAGGTCTGCCTTAAATCAAACGGTATTTATGAATTTTTTGATACCTGTGCTTATCTTCACGAAACAAAAAGTGACAAGAGTGACCCTGATGTATATTTACTTGCTTGTGAGAGATTAGATTTGTCCCCTGACGAGTGTATTGTTTTTGAAGATATTCTTCCCGGTGTCCGTGGTGCAAAAAAAGGTAACTTTACAGTTTGCGGTGTTTATGATAAGTTTTCAGAAAAAGACGAAGCTGAAATTCGTGAAATTGCAGATTATTATATAAAATCCTTTAATGAACTGCTGTAAAATCTATACATTTTTACACTTTACAAACAGACAAAAAAGGACTATTATATTAAGTAACAAATATTGTAAATTTATTTAGAAAGAAGAATGATATATGGAAAAAACAGTTTTAGTTGAAACAAGTGCAAGACACGCTCACATTTCACAAGAACACCAAGTCGGAGGCCAAGCGGTCTTAGGAAGACAAACTGGTAAGACAACT
>JAZSKT010000194.1:0-5736 GCA_045534995.1 Candidatus Fimenecus sp. | reverse complement strand
TTTTCTAATATAAAATATATTGGAAAAAATGGAACAATATTGAAAAGTGCTTTAATTGAGTTAAGTGTTGTTGAACCCCAGACACCTGCCCAGTAGGTTTCGTTTACAAGAGGAAAGCCCATAACTTTATAAAAAATAGGTGTGAATATCATATTGGCTAACCAACCAACAATAATTGCGACAACTATTGTTATGGCAGAAGCAAGAAGGTAAGATTTTAATGTAATCTTATTTTCTTTAAAAACTTTCTTGAATATATTAATAAATCCCCACATTGAAACTATCATACTACTACCAAGAATAATGTTCATTATTTCACCAATACCCACTGTTGTTGTTCGTGTCAGGTGAATGATGTTTTTTATAATCTCTACCAAAATTCCTTGAATAGGACCAATAATAACACCTGTAAGTATAGCCGGAAAATCGGAAAAATCAACTTTTAAATGGCTGACACCGGGAACAATATTAATTTCCGGGAAAACCATATAAATAACAGTTGCTATTGCAGTCATAAGACCAACAATAGTTAAATTAAAGATTTTTTTATTTCGTTTGTTTGACATAATAATCTTCCTTTCATTTATTAGTCATCAAACAGAAAAGCCCTGCTGATAATAGCAGGGCTGAATGTATTAAATCATTACATCTTCTTTCATCCGGACTATACCGTCGGTACGGGAATTGCACCCGTTCAGCAAAATGCTCGTGGACTTTACCACCGGTGGAGACTTTCACTCCGCCCTGAAGACAACTAATATTATATTTTATGATTTAATTATATCATTGTGAGTTTTATTGTCAATACTGTTTTTCTTGAAGTTTAAAAGTGATATTGCAAAAATCATAAGAATAGGGAATAGGGCACTAAATCCAAGACCTATTTTAAGTGATTCACCCGAAGAAACACCTTCTGCAAAACTGATTGATATAAAGCTTATAAACCAAGGACCTAAGGTGCATCCCGTGTCACCTGAAAGAGCGAGAACGCTGTACATTGACCCGCCACCTTTAGGGAATAGTTTTGCAGCAAGACTTAATGTAGCAGGCCACATAATGCTGACGCTTATACCTGTCAATGCACAAACTAATAATGATATAACTGGGTTGTTTATGAAGCACGTTCCGAGGTAGCATATTGCACAAAGTCCAGCAGAACAACATAATGCTGTTTTAAGATTGATTCTTTCACCTAAAAAACCAAATATCATTCTACCTGTTCCCATAAGAACAGCAAAAAGACAAGGACCTAATAAATCACCTGTCATTTTTGAAACCTTAAGTCCTGCTTCAGCAAAATAAGATGACCATTGTGACATTCCTATTTCAGAAGCACCTGAGCATATCATAATTACAATACAAAGGATAAATTGCTTTGAAAATAACAGTTTTAAGAAAGGCGTTTTTTCTTCTTTGGTAAGATTAGGCTGTATTGGTACAGAAATAAAGTTGATAGTGTTGCATAATGGAATAAATGACCAGATTATTGGTGCGATATACCACAAATCATTACCAAGGATTTTAATCATTACAGTTGTAAGTAAAACAACAAAAACTTGTCCCCAACAGTAGAAGGAGTGTAAAAGACTCATTTCTGCAGTTTTCTTTTCACCCGGAATTGACTCAACAATTGGACTTATGATTACTTCAGTAATACCACTACCAATAGCTGAAAGAACAATTGCGACAATTATTCCATAATATGGATTGTTCATTACATTCGGTAATACACCAAGACAAGAAAGACCAACAAATGCAATTCCCTGTGATATAATAGCAAGGGGCTTATAACCGATTAAATCAACAAATTTTATGGATAAAGTATCAACAATAAGCTGAGTTGCAAAATTTATTGTTATTAAAAGTGAAAGTTTATCAAGCGTAATATCAAATTTATCACTGAAAATAACAAATAGCAGGGGAGCGATATTATTGATTATTCCCTGAACAATATATCCTGTATAACAGGCGGTTTTAGTTCCGTTAAAAGTTCTGTTTTTCATTATACGCGTGTAATAATTAATTCTGCTTTTCCGTTGACGGTAAATTTGCCATAACCAGCAGGAATAAACAGACTGTCTCCTTTGTTAATTTTAATATTTTCAATTTCTCCAAATCCTTCTGTCACCAAAACAGAAACAAAAGATGTATTATCAACCATTCCGTTATACTCTGTTGTTACAGAAACTTTTTCAACATTGAACAAATCGCATTTTGTGAGTAATTGAGTTGAATGGCCTTCATTTGTTATCAATTCTCCCTCAGGTTCTGTTGAACGAGTAGGAGGAACACATTTTGTAACATCAATTGCTTTCTCGACGTGTAATTCTCTTGGCTTTCCGTCTGCACCAAGACGACCATAGTCATAAACTCGATATGTAGTGTTTGAATTTTGCTGAATTTCAGCAAGGAGAATTCCTTTGCCGATGGCGTGAAGCGTTCCTGCTTCAATGAAGAATAAATCTCCTTTTTTTACTTTAACCTTATTTACAGTTTCAAGGAAAGTGTTATCGGCAATTTTTTCTTTGAATTCTTCGCTTGTGATTTCTCTGTTAAATCCATATATTAGTTCTGCACCTTCGTCACAATCAAGAATATACCAACATTCTGTTTTGCCGTATTCTTTTTCAACACGCATAGCATATTCGTTGTCGGGATGAACTTGAACTGATAAATCATTTTTAGCATCAATTAGTTTGATAAGAATTGGGAAATATTCAAACTTTTTACCATTTTCACCTAAAAAGTTAGGATTAGCTTTTATAATCTCTGTTAAAGTCTTTCCTGCAAATTCGCCGTTTGCAATTGTATTTTCGCCATCCTTGTGGCATGAAAGCATCCAACCTTCAGCAAGTTTTTTAAGTTCTGACTTGAAACCGTATTCGTCACGAAGTTTTGTTCCGCCCCAAAGATAATCTTTAAAAACAGGATTTAATTTAAGAATATACATAAAAATTCTCCTTTGATTTTTTCAAGTAATTTTAACATATTAAAATTCTGTTTTCAATAATTTGTTTGCTAAAATGTGTTTGCTATGATATTATATTTTACTGGAGTGATATTTTAATGAAAGAAAATATTATATTTTATTTTTCAGACCAGCAAAGATATGATACGGTAAATAGTGAAATAATGCCTAATCTTATGCAGTTAGCTGAAGATGGAACTTTTTTTGAAAATTGTTATACCTGTCAGCCGGTTTGCGGTCCTGCAAGAGCTTGTTTGCAAACAGGAGTTTATCCTACTGAATGCGGCTGCCACATAAACGGAATACCTTTAAGAGATGATACAAAGTCACTTGCAGATTATTTTAATGAAAATGGATATGATACTGCATATATCGGAAAATTGCATTTAGCATCAGGAAAAAACGACGGTAAAAATATTAAATGTGAAAAAACGGCTATTCCAAAGGAGCGCTTATGGGGATATAAATATTTTCGCGGTGCTGATGTTCTTGAGTTTACATCCCACGGATATGACGGATATATTTTTGATGAAAATGGCAATAAAATTGATTTTAAAGGATACAGAGCAGATAAAATAAATGATTTCGCCATTGAATATATAGAGAATCATAATGACGATAATCCATTTTTTATGTTTGTATCTCAACTTGAACCTCATCATCAGAATGACAGGGGAAGATTTGAAGGCCCTAAGGAAAAAATTGATAAATATAAAGATTATAAAATACCTGATGACCTGACAAATTTTAAGGGCAATTATAAGGAAATGTATCCTGATTATCTTGCTGCCATTGAAAGTCTTGATGATAATTTGGGAAGACTTATAAAAGCACTCAAAGAAAAAGGAATATATGATAATACAACTATTATTTATACCTCTGACCATGGTTGTCATTTTAAAACAAGAAATAATGAATATAAGAGAAGTTGTCATGATTCATCGATTCATATTCCGCTTGTTATTAAAGGAAAAAACATAGAAAAAGGTATTAGAGATAACAGGATAATCAGTCTTGTTGATTTACCTCCTACAATTTTATCTTTTGCAAATATTCAAATCCCAGAGTATTATCAGGGTACAGCAATTCAAAATAAAAATAAAATTGAATGTGCTTTTATACAGATTAGTGAAAGTCAATGTGGCAGAGCAATTAGAACAAAGGATTTTACATATTCTGTTTCTTCACATAAATTTTTATCGTCATCTTCAAAGATTTATTTTGAAGATTATCTGTATGATAATAGGGTTGATAAAGCACAGAAGAATAATTTGATTAAAACAAAAGAATATACTCATATAAAAAAGAATTTAAAGAAACTTTTAAAAGCGCAGATAAATAGAATAGAAGGAAAAGAGCCTTTTATATTACCTGCATTAATAACAAAAGGCAAATAAATGCACAATTTGTTGTTAAATTATTCAATTTTACAACTTTTTATTAGATATATTTGAATAAAATGCAGTTTTTTAAATAATCACTTGCAAAATTGATTGATATACTATAAAATAATAAGCCGAATATAAATTTGGAGGTTTATCCATGCTTTTAAATCAAATGAATAAAGAAGAACTTATTTCCCTTAAAAATGAGTTAACAAAAAAATATGAGGAAATTAAGAATCAGGGACTTTCACTTGATATGTCCCGTGGTAAGCCGGGTGCTGACCAACTTGACTTGTCTGTTGATATGCTTAATGTTATGGTGAGAGCTGAAGATTGTAAGGCTGAAAATGGTTTTGATTGCCGTAACTATGGTGTTCTTGATGGTATTCCTGAATGTAAAAAACTTTTTGCTGACCTCCTTGAAGTTGAACCAGAAAATATTATTGTCGGTGGTTCATCAAGTCTTAATCTTATGTATGACTACCTAAATCAGTGTATGTATTTAGGTGTTTCAGGTTGTGAGCCATGGAGTAAGCAAGGGAAAGTTAAATTTATCTGCAACGTACCGGGATATGATAGACATTTTGCAATAACAGAGTACTTTGGTATTGAGATGATTTCAGTTGAGATGACAAATGACGGTCTTGATGTTGAAAAGATTGCTGAACTTATTAAAGACCCTATGGTTAAGGGTATGTTTTGTGTTCCAAAGTATTCAAATCCAAATGGTGTAACATATAGTGATGACATTGTAAAGGCACTCGCAGCTCTTAAACCAGCTGCAAAAGATTTCAGAGTTATTTGGGACAATGCTTATATTGTCCACGAACTTACAGATACACCTGATGTTCTTATGAATATTTTTGATGCTTGTAAGGAAAATGGCACAGAAGATTACTTTGTTGAATTTACATCAACATCAAAAATTTCATTTCCAGGTGCTGGTGTTTCTGCAATTGCAGCATCAGATAAAAACATCGCAGAAATTAAGAAAAGACTTAATTTCCAGACAATTAGTTATGATAAACTTAATCAACTTCGTCATGTAAAATATTTCAAGAATCTTGACGGAATTAAAGCTCATATGGATAAGCATGCAGAAATTATTGCGCCTAAATTCCAGCTTGTTCTCCAAATGCTTGAAAAGGAAATTGCTCCTTTAGGAATTGGTGAATGGGTTAAAGCAAAAGGCGGTTATTTCATTAGTTACAATACAGTTGGTTGCAGTGCAAAGAGAATAGGTGAACTTTGTAAGAATGTTGGTCTTGTTCTTACAACGGTTGGTGCAACATATCCTTATGGTGTTGACCCTGATGATAAAAATATCAGAATTGCTCCTACATTCCCATCTGTTGAAGATTTAGGAAAAGCAATGGAAGTTTT
>JAZSKT010000025.1:0-2838 GCA_045534995.1 Candidatus Fimenecus sp. | reverse complement strand
TGATTTTTCGGACGGCGTAAAATAGCGCAGAATGCTCCTGCAAGTACCGTTATGGCATAGTTGGGTTATACCACAAGGTTTTAAAAGCATTATTGGTCGCCCGATTTAAAATCAGACATACTCCACGCTAATTCCCTGCATCAACGTGCAGCCACCTACCGCTTCAACGCATATCGCACACTTTTTGTAAATAGGCATAATACACCCATTCCCACGCGTGCTTGGATATTCTAACACATAATTTGTGAAAATGCAATAACTTTTTCAAAAAAAGTTTGTTAAAAACGCAGAAATTTTTTCAGCATATTTTCAGGCACAATATCTTGTGTTTTTACCTGTTTTAAATACAATTTCTGCATTATTTTTTATCATAAAATTGCTCTATATATAATATGTATAGGAAAAATTACATCAAAAAGCATAAAAAGTGGGCATTTCTGCCCACCAATCAGAATGAAATATTCAGCTGTTTGCTTGGCCTGTATAAGCTGCCACAAGAACTTTAAGTTGTTCAACGGTGTCAAATTTTGCACCTGATTCCACAATGGCAGACCTTACTGACACAGGCAAGGAATCAAAATACGTCTTTACTTCCATACTCATATTATTCATAAAAAATCACCTCGGTAATATTTTACCAAGGTGATAGTTTTTTATACATCATAAAACCTTTGACAAGAAATCTTTAAGTCGTGGATTTTGCGGATTGTCGAAGAATTCATTAGGTGTGTTTTCCTCGATGATTTTACCTTCGTCCATAAAGATAACTCTTGTACCGACTTCACGAGCAAATCCCATTTCATGAGTAACAACAACCATTGTCATACCCTCACGAGCAAGATTTTTCATAACATCAAGAACTTCACCAACCATTTCAGGGTCAAGCGCGGATGAAGGCTCGTCAAAAAGCATAACTTCGGGTTCCATACAAAGTGCACGGACAATTGCAACACGCTGTTTCTGTCCGCCTGAAAGCTGACTTGGATAAGCATCTGCTCTGTCCTTAAGTCCTACTCTGTCAAGAAGTTCAAGTGCCTTAGTCTCTGCTTCTTCCTTTGACTTGTTAAGGAGTGTTACAGGTGCTTTTGTCATATTTTTAAGCACATTCATATTGGGAAAAAGATTAAAATGCTGGAATACCATACCCATTCTCTGTCGATGAGTGTTGATATTAGTCTTTTTATCGGTAATATCTGTTCCGTCAAAATAAATTTTACCTGATGTTGGGATTTCGAGAAGATTAAGCGAACGCAAGAGTGTTGATTTACCTGAACCTGATGGTCCGACAATAACAACAACCTCACCCTTTTTGATTTCACAGTTAATTCCGTCAAGTGCCTTAACAGAGCCACCTGTATAATGCTTTTTAAGATTTTCAACCTTAATAAGAATTTTGTTATCTGTCACTCTTACGCAACCTCCTTTCAAGGATACCAACAAGCCATGAAAGAATCATAACCATTACAAGATAAATAATTGCAACAGTTATAAGTGGTATAAAGTAAATGAATGTTCTGCCGGCAATAACATTACCTGCTTTTGTAAGGTCAATAACACCAACATAACCTGCAACTGATGTTTCCTTTAAAAGTGCGATAAACTCGTTGCAAAGTGTAGGAAGCACAGCCTTAAACATCTGTGGAATAACGATAAATCGCATTGTTTGGAAATAATTAAAACCCAGGCTTCTGCCTGCTTCAAACTGACCGTGGTCAATTGACATAATACCTGCACGGAAAATTTCAGCAACATAAGCACCTGAATTTATACCGAAAGCAATTATACCAACCATAACACCGTCGTCAGATGATGCAAAAATAACAAAATATGAAATCATAAGCTGAACAACAACAGGTGTTCCTCTTACAATAGTCAAATAAACTTTACAGATTCCGTTTAAAATAGCAAGAACATAATAACCTATTCCGCCACGAAGTTTCATTGACTCTTTATTTTTATCAAAAGAAGTACGAATTGCCGCAATGATAATACCGATAATAACACCGATTACAAGTGCACCTGCCGTAATCTTCAAGGTGTTGAATAAACCGTTTACAAGTTGCATATATCGGTCTTTTTCGAAAAAGACAAACTGAATGTCTTCAATAAGTTCTGTAAGCCAAGCCATTCGTTTCCACTTCTCCTTTCTTTAACTTACGCAAAAATTAGGGCGGAGTTTAAGCCGCCCTAAAATTAAGTTTTAATATAAATTATTCAGCAGGAATATACTTGTCGATAACCTTCTTAACTGAACCATCAGCAATAAGTTCCTTGAGTGCTGTGTTAACCTGTTCCTGAAGTTCTGTATTTTCTTTTGCAAAACAGATAGCATAATCTTCAACTGCGTATTCTGTTTCAAGAATTGCAAGACCTTCGTTTGCTGCTACATAAGATTTTGCAGGCTGATTATCGATAATAACGCAATCTACCTTATCATTCTTAAGAGCTTCAACTGCAAGAGCACCGTTTTCGTACTTAGTAACATTTTCTTCACCAAATTCGTCTGATGCATAGATGTCACCTGTTGTTGATGTCTGAACACCAATCTTCTTGCCTGCGATATCATCAAGAGACTTAATTGCGCCGCCATCCTTAACAATAACAACCTGAACACCTGTTGCGTATGAGTCAGAGAAGTTTACGTCCTTAAGTCTGTCTTCTGTAACTGTCATACCAGCCATACCCATATCATATTTACGAGCCTGAACGCCAGGGATGATTGAATCGAATGCAACGTCTTCAATTTTAAGTTCCATGCCGAGTTTGTCAGCAATAAGCTGTGCTACTTCAGCATCAATACCAACAACCTTATCGCCTTCATAGTATTCGTATGGAGGG
>JAZSKT010000161.1:0-6841 GCA_045534995.1 Candidatus Fimenecus sp. | reverse complement strand
AAATCCTGAATGCGTAAGTATTCAGGATTTTTACTTATTACCTATTACTTCTTCACTCTTCACTAAAATGCATTCAGGATTTTTTGGAAAGTAATAAGTAAGAGGTAAGAGTGAAGGAGTATCGCTCTTCGGGCAAACGGATTGACTTTTTGTGTTTCTTGTTGTAGAATGGATTTGAGGTGATTATATGGATTTTATTATTTATTTTTGTATATGTATTTGTGCAGTAATAATTTTTGCTTTATACATCAGGAAAATTATAAAACCATATAAACAAAGAGAAAAAATTGAATCCAATTCATCGTCTTTGGAGATAAAAACTGAATTTGAAACTGTTAAGTTTCAGGCTGAAATAGTTAATTTGTTCTGTCGTGTTGATATGGTAGGAATCAAAACACCTAAAACTGTTACAATTTATACCGTTGAATTTAAAACTGATGAAAAAGAGATAATTAAACTTGAGATTCCTCAGGAAATGTATGATGGTCTTGAAATAGGACAAATCGGTGAAGTAACATTGGTTGAGGGAAAATTGTATAGTTTTATCGTTTGATTTAATTATATGTTAGTAAAGGAGTAGAGTTTTATGAGAATGATTATTTTGATTAGTTCGTTTTTAGTTCTTATTTCTTGTATAGTTATGGCGATAGTGCAGATTAAAGAAAAGAAGTTTAAGTCCCCGTTTATGTTGTTGATAGTTTTTACTTTTTTTACTGCATTGTTTATGATTCTTAAAATGTTTGGTGTTTTATAATACTGATTTTTTTATGATAAAACTAATGGTTCTAAAATGAGACGTACTCCCAGAAAAAGAAAGACACGCAACAGCGTGTCTTTTCTTTTTCAACTAAGTTTGCCTTACGGCAAGTGAAGTTCACTTTGTGAGTGAAGTTGCTTACGCAGTGAAGTTTGCTTCGCAAGTTGTCTGGCAAACTTAATTTCACTTTACGCCGTAGGTGTAAAACTTCACTGTGCCAAAAAGCACAACTTCATATCGGCAAAGTCGATACTTCACTATCAAAACTTCCTCACAAAGCTACATCTTTTGCAAAGTTCTTCACAAGCGATTCTGTTTGAAAATCCGTTATAAATATTTTGTGCTTTTGGGGAGTTTAAAATATTTTCTAAATCATCTTCAAAAATATTTCCCAAAGGAATGTCACCGTTACTGTCAAGGCAACAGGGGACAACCGTTCCGTCTGCTAAAATTCCAATCTGGTCGCGAAGTCCGTAACAGAAAACATTTTCGTTTATGCTGTCATTTTCAAGTGTTGGCCAGTCGAACTTATCACCGAATTGTATATAGATTTTTTCACCGATTCGTATGCCGTTTCTTTCTTCTACCCAAGGTTTCTCGAAATAGTTTTCAAGAACAGTTAAAATTTCATCATTCAAACTATCTTTTCCACCGTTGTTCCAAAGGCGCAGAACAACGATTTTTTTATTTTCAGCCGACTTTGCATAAGAAAAACAGTCGTCGAGATATTTTTCGAAAGAGATTTTGTTGTCATTTGCCTCAAACGAATGGAGAGAAATAACTGTCTTATAATGCGAATTGGACTTTAAAAGAATATCCTTGCACTTTTCAATAAGAGTACCGTTTGTGGTGATGATTACCTTGAATTTCATTTCTTCTGCAAGGCTCAAAAATGCTTCAAGGTCAGGGTGGCAAAGCGGTTCGCCCAAAAGATGAAAATATATATAATCTGTATAGTCCTTGATTTTTGTAAGAACAATTCTGAATTCGTCGATGTTCATTCGTTTTGGCTGTCGGGTAGTCCCCGGACAGAATGAGCATTTCAGGTTACAGATGTTTGAAATTTCAATATATACCTTTGCAAATCGTTTCATTTTATTACTCCTGATTTTGTTACAATAGAGTATATCATATTTAACTGAACTTTTAAACAAAAACTTTAAGATGGTGTGTATTGAAACGCACATAGAACTATGATAAAATAGTTATCATAAGGAGGGCGACAGTATGGAAAGACAAATTCACATTAACGGAACTGATATTTATTCTTATCTCAATAACAATATGCATAGCTTTTGTCTTGGAATATATATTAAAGCCGGTTCTATGTATGAGAATGACAAGAATAACGGTATAGCCCACCTTTATGAACATATGGTGTTCAGAAATATAAAAAAATTCTACGGTGATGGGTTTTATACTTTATTATCCAAAAATGGTTTGTATTTTAATGCTAGTACATATCGTGAGTTTATACAATTTGAGTTTGTAGGAATTAAAGAGAGTTTTCCGTTCTTACTTGATATTATTTCAAAACTTTTTCTTGATTTTAATCTTTCGAGTGACGAAATAAAAGAAGAAAAAAACAGGATAAAAGCGGAAATTCGTGAAAATGATGAGCGAAGAACGATTGCTTATTATTACGATAACCTTGTTTGGTCAGGGACATCTCTTGATAAAACAATTACAGGATATTGTAAGACTATTGATAAAATTTCACAAAAAGCATTGAATGAATACAAAAAATCAATTATATCCCAAGGCAATTTGTTCTTTTATGTCACAGGTAATGTTAATGAAACCCAGATGGAAGAATTAAAAAAATGTGTTGCGAAACTACCTATTTCAAAGCATAATATTGGTTATACAAATACGGCACCTGTACCACAGAACTTTTTTAACAGAAAGCCTGATGTTGCAGTATATAACAGTTATTGGACTTATGTTAAAATCGGATTTGATATTGATAATAAACGCATTTCTTCGCCTATTAGGGATTTGATTTATTCTGTTCTTTTTGAAAGTGACGATGCATTGTTTAATCAGGGACTTTCAGAGAAAAATCCTATGATTTATTCTTATGACAGTACACTTGAACAATACAGAAATATAAGCAATATAAAAGTACAGTTTGAGATTGACAGAAAAAATCTTTATAATTCGTTAGAAAAGACGGTAGAGGTCATCAATAATCTAAAGAATGGTCTTTTTGACTATGATGCTGTTTTAATGAAAAAGATTTCTGCACATAAATTCTGCCTTGATAATGTGGTAAATCTTAACTGGGATTTGGCATATGAAGGACACATAATAGAAAACGGTGTCAGTTCAGAAATCGAATATGAACAAAAATATATGAGCGTTACAAAACAGCAGATAGTTGATTGTGCTAATGAGATTTTCAAAACGGAAAATCTAAGTATTGCTGTAAAAGGCAGAAAAAAAGAAATTGATGTTGAAGAAATTCGTACAATATTAAATAAACTGGATTAGGTGATATTTATGAAACTTATTGTTTGTCTTGATGACAATAAAGGTATGATGTTCAATAATCGTCGTCAGAGTCGTGACAGAGTACTTATTGAAAATGTTCTTGATTTTTGTAAAGGCGAAAAACTTTACACGAATGAATATTCTTTAACACTTTTTCCTGAAAATGCGGTTGAAGTTTTTGAAAGCATTGAAAATGTTGAAAACGCATATTGCTTTGCAGAGAATTTTACTGTAAATGAAGAATGTGTTGACGAAATCGTTGTGTATAAGTGGAACAGACTTTATCCTGCAGATACATATTTCAACATTGACTTGAATAGTTGGAATTTAACTGAAACTATGGAGTTCGAGGGCTCATCCCACGAAAAAATTACAAGAGAAATTTACAGGAGATAAATTATGAAAAACAAAATTTTATCGTTAATATGTATATTACTTGTTTTGGTGCTCACATTCAGCGGATGCGGTGGCTCGCTTTTTAACGGTGATATTTTCCCTGAAAATGAAGGCACAAAATATCCTACACAGCTAATAGTTTCACTTGATGACATTCCTGAATATTCAGGCAATCCTTATGTTGCAATCAACGACAATCAGCCGTCATTCACAGAAGATGATTACACAACAAAGGCTTTTGAAGAATATGCAGAGCTTGATAACCTTGGTCGTTGCGGTGTCACATATGCTTGTGTTGGTGTAGAGATTATGCCAACTGAAAAAAGAGGTGACATCGGTATGGTGAAGCCTACAGGTTGGGTAACTGCAAAATACGATTTCGTTGACGGAAGATATCTTTATAACCGTTGCCATTTAATCGGTTTCCAGTTGACAGGCGAAAATGCGAACACAAGCAACCTTATTACAGGCACACGATATATGAACACACAAGGTATGTTGCCTTTTGAAAATATGATTGCTGACTATGTAAAGGAAACTGAAAATCATGTTCTTTACCGTGTAACACCGATTTTTGATGGTGATAATCTTGTTGCAAGCGGTGTACAGATGGAGGCTTGGTCTGTTGAAGACGACGGTGAGGGTATCTGTTTCAATGTTTATTGCTACAATGTTCAGCCGGGTGTTGAAATCGATTATGCAACGGGAAAGAGTTGGCTTGACGAAACAGCAACAGAAAATGATGATACAAGCGTTGATAATAACGCACAGTATGTGCTTAATACATCATCAAAGAAAATACATAAACCTGATTGCTCAGGTGCTACGAGTATGAACGAAAAGAACAAGCAGGTTGTTAAAGGAAAAGACATTAAATATTATCTCCAGCAAGGGTACGAATACTGCGGAGTATGTCATAAATAAAATTAGGAGCATTTACCAAACGGTAGATGCTCCCATTTTTATATGTTTACATTTATTATTCTGTAACAGCAGATGTTCCGATTTCAGCAGCTGCTCTGCGTTCAGCTAATTCCTTTTCAACTTGAGCTTTTTGTTCAGGAGTGTACTTGATGAAGAGAAGCGGAATGATATAGAGAAGTGCTGCAATTGCAGGAGTGAGCATTGTAAGAGGCCAAATCCAATCTTCAAATGCTTGACTCTGTGTGCCGAGATAAACAGCATCGGGTGTGTCTTCAACTGCTACATAGCCAAGAAGACTAAGTGAGAATGTAGCAAGAGCGCCTGTGATACCGCTTGAAATCTTTGTGAAGAAGGTCTGCATAGCAAATGTAACACCTTCTGTACGTTTGCCTGTTTTCCATTCCATATAGTCAACACTGTCACAGAAGAGTGATGTCTGAGCAATACTTGCTGCACCTGCAGGGAAAGAACAAAGAGCAAGGATAATTATTGTGAAAATGATATTCTTACCTTGGAATCCGATAATCCAAGCAAGAACTCTGCCCACCAATGTGCAAAGCTGAATGAAGATAAGAAGATTTCTGTAACCTTTGAATTTGACTTTAAGTTTGTCTGCAAAAAGCATACCAAGGAAGCTTGGAGCAGATGTAAGTGCACCGAAAACAGTTGTAAGTGTCAACGGTCCGAGAACGAAACCTGCGATTGAAATTTCAGGAATTTTATATTTGAAGAAGTATGTTACGAGGCTGTTGCCAAATGCCAATGCGCCGAAAAGATTTGAAAGTGTTACAAGCATAAGCATCTTGTTCTGGAAAAGGAGTTTAAAACATTCAATGATAGATGTCTGTTGCTGTTCAGGCTCAACAAGACGAACTCTTTCCTGTGCTTTATAACACTTTGCACTAACTAACGCACCGCCAAGACCGAAGATTGCCGCAAACAAAACTGTCATAAGGGCAAGTGAGTTACCTGACTGTTCTGCAACTATTTCCATAATCATAGGAATAACGGCACTGAAAATTCCGAAGAAGATAGAGCCGATTGTTCTTGCTAATTGAACAAACTTGTCACGCTCGTTGGAGTTTGGTGTAACAACTGCAGTCATACCCCAGATAGCAACGTCCTGCATTGTATATGTAATATCCCAACAGAGATACATAATTACAAAGTAACCGACACGAAGCCAAAGAAGGTTTTCTGCTGTTGAGAAAACAACGAAAATAAGAACTGTAAAAATACCAACGGGAACAGGTGTGTGTTTGAGCAACGGACGAAGCTTCTCACCGCTTTTAAAACGATGACGGTCAACAATTGAGCCAATAATCGGGTCGTTAACACCGTCCCATACTTTCATCAAGATGAGAAGAACAGCAACGATATGTGCAGGAAATTGCGCTATATCTGTTAAAAAATATTGAAAGAATGATGCGCCGATAAAGCAGTAAACAATGTTTTGTCCTGCAAGACCAGCCATAAAGTTGACTTTTTCCTTTTTGCTGATGTAATTCATAATATCAAATCCCTTTCAATTTGATTTAATTATAATATTATCATACTATATATACATGTCAAAAATCAACAGAAACTGAAAATTTTATTGTATTATGGGTTTCAGAACACCGTATAATAGTTTTGATTCTATTATTTAACAGATTTTAATAAAGTGTAAAGAAATAGGAAATTGATTGACAACAGTTGGAAAGTTTTATATAATTTTTTTGTGTAAAGCGTTATTTAATAACCATTAAATTTTATCAAAGAACGGAGTCTTTATGGACTGGAAAAAAGAGTATGAAAACCGACTTTTAAGCGCTGAAGAGGCGATTAAAAACATTCACGATGGGGACAAAGTAGTTATGGCATTCGGTTGTGGCGAACCGAGAGCAATTGTTCGTGCTATGCGTGAAAATTATAAAAATTATAATAATGTTGAAGTTATAAATATGCTTCTTTTAGGTGAAACACCTTGGGTTGATGAGGAAGTGAAAGGCCATTTCAGATATAATTCATTTTTTGCATCAGGGACAAACCGTAAGGCAATCGCTAACGGAACAGCAGATTTTACATCCTGTTATCTTTCAGAAGCACCTATGGTGATAAAGGAATATATTAAACCTCGCGTTACGGTAATGTCTGTTACACCACCCGATGAAGAGGGATATGTATCTTTGGGTACAAACTGTGACTATATTGAAACTACACTTTCACATTGTGAGGTTAAAATCGCACAGGTTAATAAATATGTGCCATATACATACGGTGTAGCAAGAA
>JAZSKT010000221.1:0-3238 GCA_045534995.1 Candidatus Fimenecus sp. | reverse complement strand
GATAATCTACGTTGACGAAATAGATAAGATCTCCAAGAAGTCTGAAAACCCTTCGATCACAAGAGACGTGAGCGGTGAAGGTGTTCAGCAAGCACTTCTCAAAATTCTTGAAGGAACCGTTTCCAATGTTCCACCTCAAGGAGGCAGAAAACATCCGCAACAGGAATTTATTCAGATTGATACATCAAATATTCTCTTCATCTGTGGTGGTGCATTTGACGGTATTGAGAAAATTGTTGAGAAACGCGCTGGTAATTCCGGTCTTGGATTTGGTGCTGACATAAAGAATAAAGCACAGTTCCATGAGGAAGATGTATATTCAAAGGTTATTGCACAGGACCTTGTTAAATTCGGACTTATCCCTGAACTTGTAGGTCGTGTTCCTGTTATTACTGCTTTACAACAGCTTTCAAAGGAAGATTTAATAAGAATTCTTTCTGAGCCTAAAAATGCTCTTTTAAAGCAGTTTAAGGCATTATTCAATATGGATGATGTTGAACTTGAGTTTACTGATGATGCATTGGTTGCAATTGCAGAAAAAACTCTTGAAAAGAAAACAGGTGCTCGTGGTCTTCGCGGAATTATGGAAAACACTCTTATGAATATTATGTACGAAACACCATCTGACCACACAATCTCAAAAATTATCATTACAAGAGAATGTGTTGACGGAAACAGTAGCCCTGAAATCATCCGTGATGAAACAAGAAAACCTGGCATTCTTACATCAAAAAAGTTTAATAAGATGAACTCAAAAAAAGCAATATAACAACCTTTTAAGCCACGGTTTCCGTGGCTTCTAATTTAATTTGGCGAGTATGTGCATCTAAAAAAATATTTCGGATTATACTTGCCAACTTAGGGTGATACATATTATGAAAACGAAAATTAAATCTACAATTTTGCTTTTTCTTACTGCAATAATATGGGGCTTCGCCTTTGTTGCACAAAGAGTAGGTGCAGAGTATGTGGGTGCCTTTACCTTCAACGGAATACGATTTTTCTTAGGTACATTATCATTGATTCCTGTAATCTTAATCTTTGAGCGTGAAAAATTTGATAAGTCAAAGTTTATCAAAACTCTTGTTCCAAGTATTCTTGCGGGTACAGTTCTTTTTATCGCATCTACCTTACAACAATATGGAGTTGAGATAACGGGGAGTGCGGGAAAAGCAGGTTTTCTTACAGGACTTTATACTGTTTTAGTGCCGTTAATCAGATTTGTTATGGGCAAGAAAACAAGTATATTTACATTATTTGGTGCAGTTTTTGCAGTTGTGGGCTTGTTTTTCCTTTGTATGACAGGTGACGAACTGACTTTTGGAATAGGTGATGTCGTACTTATTATCGGTGCCTTTTTCTGGGCAGGACATATTATTGTTGTTGATAAATATGTAAATGATGTAAGTCCTTTAAAGTTCAGTATGATGCAGTTTTTAGTCTGTGGAACTTTAAGTATGATTTTTGCTCTTATTCTTGAGGATATTGAATTTTCAGCTGTAAAAAGTGCAGGAATTCCTATTCTTTACGGCGGCTTGATGTCAGTGGGCGTTGCTTATACATGCCAAATTTTAGGACAGAAGGATTCTGACCCTACATTTGCGTCAATTGTTTTTTCCACAGAATCAGTTTTCAGTGCAATCGGTGGTGCACTAATTCTTAATGAAATAATGAGTGGCAGAGGATATTTTGGATGTATTCTTATATTTATAGGAATAATATTATCTCAACTTAACTTTAAAGGACTTAATGATTTGATAAAAAAAGAAAAATGACACTTTTATTACAGTTAATATCTTGATATTGACATTGTCTTTCGTATTAAGTAAAATCATTGTAGGCTATTGTATTTTGGAGGATGCATATGAACATCTTACATAAAGCACAAAGAACGATTATTTTTTTAATAAAAGCTGTTATGTATGTTCTTCTTATAGGAACGTTTTTTGTGATTTTTAGCACAGAGTATTCATGGCTTTTACAACCTTCAAGAACGACAGGTGTAACTTTTGTTACGTTTTGTGTTCTTGAGATTTCTCTTGTGTCTATTTATGGTGGCTATGCAATCGGACGATTAAAAAGTAAACCGATTATAACATCACTTTCTTTAGCAACGATTGTTACAGACCTTGTTACCCATTTACAGCTTTGCATTATGAATGTCAACGAAAATAATAATGAGTATTTTGTTTATGAATCACCAGAGTTATTGGCTCTTGTTATTGTTGTTCAATTTATATTGATAATACTTTTTACTTATTTCGGACAAGTCGTCTATTTTTCTATAAACAAACCGGAAAAATGTTGTGTAATTACAAGTTCTGAAACATCACTTAATAATATTGTTCCTAAAATTAAGCGCTATAAGAAACAGTATAATATAACCGATATGATTCATTTTACATCACCGAATGTATATGATGTTATGAGCAAGTGCGACACGGTTTTTATTTATGATGTTCCGACTAAACAAAAGGTTCTGTATACAGAATTTTGCTATACAAATAATAAAAATGTTTATTCAAGCTTTGAGATGTCAGACATTGTTCTGATGGGTGGAAAATCCATTATTCTCGATGATAAACCTATGGTTTCAGCGGTTATCCGTGAACTTACATTCGAACAACGCTTTGTTAAGCGAGCAATGGATATTGTCATCTCTCTTGTTGGTGTCATTGTTACCGGGCCGATTATGCTTGTTGCTGCAGCTCTCATTAAGGCTGAAGATGGTGGTAAGATATTATTCCGCCAAAAACGAGCAACTAAAGGCGGAAAACTTTTTGAAGTTTATAAATTCCGCACAATGTCAGAAACTGGCAGTACAAACATCTCTGCAAAAGATGATGATAAGCGAATTACCAAAGTCGGTAAATATTTAAGAATGTTTAGAATTGATGAATTACCACAGTTTTTTAATATTCTTAAAGGTGATATGAGTGTTGTCGGTCCACGACCTGAAATGATTGAAAATGTAAGTAAATATACTGCCGAATTACCTGAATTCTCATATAGATTAAAGGTTAAAGGTGGACTTACAGGTTATGCTCAGATTGTAGGGAAATACAATACATCACCGAAAGATAAACTTGTGCTTGACCTTATGTATATCGAAAAATATAGTTTGTGGTTAGATTTTAAACTTATAATGCAGACGGTTACTGTTTTATTTAGAGCAGGTGACAGTAGAAAGGGTTTAGGAAATAGGGAGAAGAAATATGAATTTACAGAATAAAGAGTT
>JAZSKT010000220.1:0-7158 GCA_045534995.1 Candidatus Fimenecus sp. | reverse complement strand
TAGCAAAGCCTTTCAGTTTCTTATCCATCTGTACCAGGGCATCACGCATTGTATTTACAACCTTTGACGGTAAAACCTTGCTTATATCGTCCATTGTAACGCCCGTTGTAAATGATGGTTTTACAGAACCAAGTTTACTTGATTTCTGACACTTAAGAAAATCACCAACAAGTGTTGCAGGTGCAGAATAATCTCCGCCACCAAGTTTAAAGGCTTTTTCCTCAATTTCACGCTGTAACTGAAATCCTGAAAGCGGATGCTCTGTTGGGAAATCTTCAGGCTCAACACCAACTAATATTGCAGAATTTGCATTTTCCTTATCACGGGCATACTCGCTCATACCGTTTGTTACAACTCCGCCTTTTTGTGACGAAGCACATACAACAGTACCACCGGGACACATACAGAATGTATATGCACCTCTGCCATGTGGCGGATGACAAGCAAGTTTATAATCAGCAGCCTTAAGTTTTGGGTGGTTTTTAAATTCACCGTATTGAACAGAATTGATATATTCCTGCGGATGCTCAATTCGAGCTCCTACTGAAAAAGGCTTCTGCATCATATTTATGCCTTTGCCGTAAAGCATCTCGATTGTATCTCTTGCCGAATGTCCCACAGATAAAATCACAGCATCAGTTTCAATATCTCTTTCCTTACCGTATTTATCCGTAACTGTTACACCGTGAATAAAATTATTTGCAACGATTATATTTGTAAGCTGTGTTTCAAAAAGAACTGTTCCTCCGAGAGAAATTATTTCCTCACGAATGTTCTTAACCGTTTCCTTAAGTTTATCAGTACCGATATGAGGTTTTGCATTGGTAAGTATATCGTCAGGCGCACCGTGGGACACAAATTCCTCAAAAACGAATCTGCAACGACTATCTTTTATGCCTGTTGTCAGTTTTCCATCAGAAAATGTTCCTGCACCGCCCTCACCGTACTGAATATTAGAGGTTTCGTCAAGAATACGATTTGTCCAGAAATTATTTACATCAGCCGTTCTCGAGTCAATATCCCTGCCTCGTTCAACAACGATTGGACAATGTCCACTTCGTGCAAGAATAAGTGCTGCGAACATTCCTGCAGGTCCAAAACCTGCAACCACGGGTGGTAAAGTGCTTTTTCTGTTTGATTCGGGAATTTTATACTCGTATTTCTGACACTTTATAACACGGTTGTTATTAAGACTTTCAAGAAGTTTATCCTCGTCACCGTCAATTGTCACATCTACGGTAAAAACAAAACGCACCTCACCTTTTCGGCAATCAACACTCTGCTTGAATATTTCTGTTTTTAATATTCTGTTTTTATTTAGTTTCAATGTCATGGCTGCGGCATCTTCAATGTCATGAAAATCGCAGTCTATGTCAAGTTTAATTTCACTTATTCTGAGCATTGTTTATCCTTTCGCCGATAGTGTGTCCTGCTGTTCTGCCCGAACTCCACGCCCACTGAAGGTTATATCCTCCGCAATCGCCATCAACATCAAGTGCTTCGCCACAACAGAACAAGTTTTTAACAAGCTTGGATTCCATTGTTTCAGGGTTAAACTGTGAGCAATCTGCACCACCTGCCGTAACCTGAGCAAAATCAAAGCCACGAGCAGTTTTAACTTTTATTTTCCAGCACTTACAAAGCTTTGCAAGTGTCATAACTTCATTATCTTTAAGTTCAAAAATTCTACCGTTAGGTGCAATATGACATTCCTTTAATAAGGTTATGCATAACTGCTTATTCATAATACCAATAAGGAGATTTTCGCAAAGTCCTGTACCAAAATCACGACGATTAAAAATATATTCCTTGATTTCTTCGTCAGTGAAATCAGGTGTTACATCAAGATTTATATAAATATCATTTGACGGTGACATTGACACAAAGCGTGACAACTGCATAATCGGAATACCTGAAAGACCATAATCGGTAAACTGAACTTCACCATGATTTTCAAGTGCTTTTTCCCCATCAATAATCAAATCCATTTTGCATACGGAACGAACACCTTTAAGTGCTTTTGTGAACTCATCACAATTAAGTGAAACAAGAGCCGGTGCAACAGGCTTGATTTTATGACCCATCATTTTAAGAAGTTCGTATGAATCGCCGTCAGTTCCGTGAACTTTGGCTGCCTTACCGCCTGATGCCACAACAACATAGTCAAATCTGTCACGATTATTCACAACAAGTTTCTGCATTACACCATTGTGAACTGCTTTAAGATGAACAGCGTTATAATCACATACTGTTTCAATGCCTAACCTTGAGCACTCAAATCGCAACACATCAAGAACTGAAGATGCCTGATTTGACAAAGGATAGACTCTGCCTTCTTCCTCTGTTCTTGTGTAAAGTCCCAATTCATTAAAGAATTTTATATTACTTTCAGGAGTGTACATTTTTAATGCACTTTCTGAAAATGCAACATCACCGCGAAACCCTTTTTCCGCAGCATTTATATTTGTAAGGTTACATCTACCGTTTCCCGTAACAAGAATTTTTTTGCCTACACGAGCAAGTTTTTCAAAAACAGTAACCTTAACCTCATCTTTATCATTAACAGTGTGCATAAGCTCAACTGCACAAGCAAGTCCTGATGCACCACCGCCAATTATAGCAATCTTATACACAGCTTAATCCTGCCTTTCAAGATATTCGTAAAGTTTGTCAATAGTGCTTGAACTCATAACATGTTCCATCTGACAAGCTTCATTTTCTGCAGTTTTTTCGTCAACACCTAAAGTATCAATAAGAAAATGCTTAATTAACTTATGTCTTCTCAAAACATTTGCAGCATAGCTTTCACCCTGAGGAGTAATTTCAATATCACCATAAGTAACATGTTCAAGGTAACCGTTTTGTGTAAGTGTGTTTATTGCGCGGTTAACGCTGGGCTTTGAAACCCCGAGATATTCTGCAATATCCGTAAGACGCACATTACTTTTTTGCTTTGAAATCACAAAAACAGCCTCTAAATAATCTTCAAGTGAAGAAGTCATATTGTAATTGTTGTTCTTCATAATAAAATAACCTTTACCAATTTTTTATTATTATATTTTACCATAAAATTATCCAAATAGTCAATAAGGCTAACAAAAAAATGCCTGACAGAAGCATTTGTCAGGCACCTGAAATTACGGTTTACTTTCAATTTTACTATCTGCCAGGTCACGGACTTCTTTTTTGTCCTCTTTACTCATCGCACGATATTTTGCAATCAGTGCAATTTCTTCACCGGAAAGTTGAGAAAGATATGTTGTATCCAAATCTGTTTCATAACCATCTCTATCCTCCACCATTCCATTAAAAGAATCTTGCAGAAAAGCATCAATAGGGAGATTATAAAACTGTGATAATTTAACGAGAGTATCCAAATCGACACATCGACGTCCCGTTTCATAACTGCAATAGGTTGAACGACTTATTCCAAGAGCGTCTGCTATCTGATACTGTTTCAGTTTATTCTGTGTTCTGATTATTTTAAGTTGACGAAAATGTTTCATATACTTTCTCTCCACTTTTTAATACTATAATTATACAATATAAAATAGGCATCCGCAACAAAATTATTGCAAAATTTCGTCATTATGGTAAAATATAAGAGAAAAATAAAAGCGAAAGGAAGATATTATGATTTACTTTGCCATAGCAATTGTGATAATATGTTTGTTTTTATTTGTTGTTGCTAAAAAAATTATTGACTCTGCAGGTGTTCAGAAAAGATGCGAGGGTAACGATAATTTAAAATACCTTAAAGCGAAAAATTTTGATAATCTCAACGCAAGGCCTATAAGTTTCAAGTCTGATAAAGGACAGACACTTAACGGTTTCCTTTATGATAGTGCAAAAGTTGAAAGTTACAAAGCACTTATTGTTTTTTCTCATGGAATGGGTGCAGGACATTTAGCTTACACCACCGAAATTAACTATTTTGCCCAAAAAGGATATCTCGTTCTGGCATACGATAACACAGGTACATGTGCTTCTGAAGGTGAAAAACTTTATGGTTTTGCTCAAGGTATAATTGACCTTAAACATGCTCTGGACTTTGTAAAATCAAGGGAAGATTTAGCTGATATGCCTTTACTTCTGTTAGGACACTCCTGGGGTGCTTACAGCGTTTGCAATGTAGCTGCTCTTGTTCCCGAAAAAGACATAAGAGGAATTGTGGCATTTTCTCCATTCAACTCAATGAATAAGTTGATTCGTGATATTGCTAAGGCAAAGACAAAATTAAACCTTTCAATTTTCAGCCCATTTTTCGATACAATTAATCTTATACGCTTCGGTAAAACGGGAGTTCTTCGTTCCTGCAATACCATTGACAATAACTCTATACCCACACTTGTAATGCATGGCGGTAATGATATGCAGGTAACTCTAAAAAACAGTCCTGTAGGGAAAAAACATAAGATAAAAAACAATCCTAATGCACAGACGGTATTATATGAAAGTAAATACCACAATGTATATCTTGCGAAGGATGCTGAACAATATCTCAACGATACATTTGCAAAAATTGAAACCTTAGGCGAAAACAGCCCAGAGGCATACGAAATATATCAAAATATCGACTATTCCCTTATTACAAAAGAGGATTTAACAGTTATGGAAACTGCAAATTCTTTCTTTGAAGAATGTATTATGAAAAGAGATTTCTTAAATGAATAGGGTGATTTAATAATGTTCAGGAAAACACAGGCTGACTATTCAAAGATTACTAAATATAGCAAGGAAATGGCAACTAAAAGAAGTAACTATTCCTTACTTAACGAGAATTATGCTCTTAAAAATCAGACCGTACTTTTAGGTGACTCAATTACTGATTTTTTTAATTGGTACGAGTTATTTTATGATTTTTCAAAATCAATTGGTCAGGCAGTTTATAACAGAGGTATAAGTGGTGATACAACTGATAGACTTTTGGAAAGACTTCAGGAAAATGTGCTGAACATCAAGCCGAAAAACATAGTTCTTCTTATCGGCACAAACGATATTGGTCGTGGCCTTCCCCTTTCAATGACTGTTGAAAATGTTGAACAGATTATAAATTCTGCAAAAGAATGTTGTCCTGATGTAAACTTTATTCTTGAAGCAGTTTATCCCATAAATGAGCATATGCGTGACAGATTTGAAAAGCGAAGTAACAAGAAAATAAATGAAATGAATAAGGAATTTATTAAACTTTGCGAAAAGTGTAACTGTGTATGGCTTGATTTCACCGATAAATTAAAAGATAAAAACGGAAATTTGAAAGAAGAATACACTTATGACGGACTTCATATCAATGCCTTGGCTTATGAAATTGTGGCAAAAAATGTAATTCCGTTATTAAAATAAAAGTAAGTCGGTAGAAATACCGACTTTTTTATTTCAAATCATCTGTTGCAGGATTTTCTATTAATTTTCCATCTTCCGTAAATCTTGAACCGTGACAAGGACAATCCCAGGTACGCTCTGCCGAATTCCATTTTAATGCACAACCTAAGTGCGGACATCGTTTTCGTGATGGAGTTAAAAGTCCTACCGTCGATTCAAAGACATTTATTGGTAATTGTAGTGTTAAAATGCTTCTTGATGGTGAAAAAAGTTCTTCATATTCATTCTTTTTATTAAGAATCATATCGCAAAGCAACTCTGCTGATACCATAGAAGATGTCATTCCCCATTTGTTAAAGCCTGTTGCCACAAACACATTGGGAATTCTCTGTGAATATCTGCCTATATACGGAACACTATCAAGGCTCATACAATCCTGCGTTGCCCAATGGTATTTAATGGGAAATTCAGGATAATGAATTGCTGAAAATGATTTTAATTCGTGATAATTTCCGCCCTCTTTGCCTGTTCTGTGGTCACCGCCACCCACTAAAAGATAGTTTTTATAATTTCGGAATGACATTCCTTTTTTTGCCTCGTCAACATACATTCCGTTGATTTTAGGGCCACCTTGTAATGCTAAAACATAAGACCGTTCCTGATAAAGCTTTATAAAATAGCCACCATATTTATTCATAAAAGGAAAATGAGTTGTCACAATAAAATAATCGGCGGTTACCTTTGCGTTTTCTGTTATGGCTCTTTTTCCACGAATTTCAATAACTTTTGTATTTTCATAAATAGGCAATCCTTTCGATATAAATGACAAAAACTGCAAGGGATTGAACTGTGCCTGATTCGGGAACTTTACTGCCCCCGCAATCTCAACGGGAACAGGTATTTCAGTACAGAAATCAGGGTTATATCCTAATCTTACCAAGGCATGAAGTTCATCGTTGACTTTCCTTGAATTGTTTACGGAATAAACATAATTATCCTTTGTTTCAAAATCACAATCAATTGATTTACACATTTCACGGTATCTTTTTAATGCATTTTCATTTGCCTGAAGATACATCTGTGCCTTTTCAATGCCGAAATTTTTAATTAACTTATCATAAATAAGTCCGTGTTGAGATGTTATTTTCGCCGTTGTGTTCTGTGTCACACCTTTACACACTCTGTCCGCCTCAAGCACAACACAATCAATGCCTTGGTGTTTCAGCATATAGGCACATAAAAGTCCTGTAATTCCGCCACCTACAATTGCCACTTGAGTTTTGATATCTTCCTTTAACTTTGGAAAAACTTTAAATTCTGAATTTGCTGTCCATACAGATAACATATTAATTTCCATAGCCTTTCCGGCTACAAATTTGTATGAAACACGAGCATCACTCCTTGCTGTAGCCGGACAAGGCGTGATGGAAATTTAGTCCATCTCAAAATTTGTTAATTACAAATTTTGAGGGACATAAAATTAGATTAGCGTGATTTTTCACGCTAATCACCTGTAATAGTATTGACAAAAAAGACCACTCTTAATTAAAAGAATGGTCTTTAATTTATAACATTTAATTAAATTTAGGTAAGTAGTTACCGTGAGCCTCGATTAAATCATCAACCATTTTCTTGATTGTATCAATATCAAGTTCACTTCCTGTATGTGGGTCAAGCATTGCAGCCTGATAAATATGCTCTTTCTTGCCTGTAACTGCCGCTTCAATGGTAAGCAACTGAACATTGATGTTTGTCATATTCATCGCAGCACATTGAACAGGTAACGCACCCACATAGCAAGGGTGAATTCCACGACCATTAACAAGACAAGGTACT
>JAZSKT010000055.1:0-3432 GCA_045534995.1 Candidatus Fimenecus sp. | reverse complement strand
CACCAAGTTCTGCAATCTTTTTAATAGCACCCCAAGCAACATTACCGAAGCCTGAAACTGCAAATGTCTTACCTGCGATTTCTTCATTTTCGTGTTTAAGAACTTCATTTGCGTAGTAAATTGCACCGTAACCTGTTGCTTCAGGACGAACAAGTGAACCACCGTAAGCAAGACCTTTACCTGTAAGAACACCGTTTTCAAAACAGCCCTTGATTCTCTTGTACTGACCAAAGAGGTAACCGATTTCTTTACCGCTAACACCAATGTCACCTGCAGGAACGTCAAGGTTGTCACCAATATGACGCTGAAGCTCTGTCATAAATGCCTGACAGAATCTCATAATTTCTGCATCACTCTTACCAACAGGGTTGAAGTCAGAACCACCTTTAGCACCACCCATAGGAAGACCTGTAAGTGAATTTTTAAATGTCTGTTCAAAACCGAGGAAGTAAACGATACTTGCATTTACACTTGGGTGGAAACGAAGACCACCTTTATATGGACCGATAGCAGAGTTAAACTGTACACGGAAACCGCGGTTAACCTGTGTCTGACCATTATCATCAATCCAAGCAACTCTGAAACTTACACTTCTTTCAGGTTCAGCCATTCTGCCTAATATATCATATTTTTCATATTCAGGGTGAGCGTCAACAACCTTTTCAAGTGAGCCATAAACCTCTTTTACACACTGAATAAATTCAGCTTTTTCGCCATCTCTTTTTTGTACTTTTTCAAGTACGCTTTCTATATAACTATTCATAAAATAGCCTCCTTTGCCTAATGTAGAAATAATATCATAAATATACTGTTTTTTTCAATTCACAATATTGAAAAATATACAGTAAATTCAGCGCTTTAATTTGTTAAATATGACAAAAGAAAGTTGCGGAATTTCATTTTTGACAACTTTTCCTGCAAAAATCACTTGTTTTTGCAGGAAATTATGTATAATGACTTCATATGATTGCAAAATATCAAATCCTTGTTGTGAATTTATACAAATTGACAAAAACACATATGTTTGATAGAATTATTAAGATAATACGAATTATGGTGTGGTTATGCAAAAGTTTATTTCAAACAGTACAGAGGATACAATTGAATTAGGTAAAAAACTTGCAAATACACTTAAAGGTGGAACTGTTGTTGCATTCTTTGGTGGTCTTGGTATGGGTAAAACCGCTTTTACACGAGGAGTGGCAAAGGCTCTTTGTGTCAATGAAGAGGTGAGTAGTCCTACTTTTGCTATCGTTAACGATTATGGCGGAAACCCACCATTATATCATTTCGATATGTATCGAGTTGAGAGTTGGGATGACCTTTATTCAAGTGGTTTTTTCGATTTCTATGAGGCAGGCGGGATTTTGGCTGTTGAATGGAGCGAAAATATTGAAAATGCTCTTCCAGAAAATACGGTAAGAGTTACCATTGAGCGTGGCGAAACTGATAATCAGCGTATAATCACTATTGACGGAGGCGTGGAAATATGAAAATCTTATCACTTGATTCTTCATCGGTTACTGCGTCCGTAGCCGTCACGGAAAATGGCAGAATTTTATCAGAAAGTTTCGTTAATAATGGACTTACACATAGTCAGACATTGATGCCAATGGTTGAAAACACCTTGAAAGACAGCAATGTTTCAATTAAGGATATTGATTTATTTGCAATTACAAACGGACCAGGGTCATTTACAGGTGTGAGAATCGGCATCGCATCAGTTAAAGGTATGGCTGATGCACTAAATAAAAAATGCTTTGCGGTTTCAACACTTGAGGCTATTGCAGAGCCTTTGAAAACCGAAGATGTTATTGCTTGTGCAGTAATGGATGCAAGGTGCAATCAGGTTTATTCTGCATTGTTTAACCTTGGTAATCGTCTTTGTGAAGACAAAGCAATTTTAATCCCGGAACTTGGCGAAGAACTGAAAAAATATAACAAAAAAATTGTTTTTATCGGTGACGGTTCAGTTTTATGTTATGAAAAACTTCACGAAATTATCCGAAATTGTGAAATTACAGATGAAAATATCCGTTATGTTCACGGCTCAAGTGTGGGGTTTGCAGCAGAGGAAAAAATCAAAAACGGCGAAGAACCAATAAATTCAGCAAATCTTGTTCCTTTTTATTTGAGATTACCTCAGGCGGAAAGAGAACTTAAATTAAAGAAATAAAAATTAAAGGGGATATAAATATGATAGCTTTAGGTGCAGACCACGGCGGATTTGAATTAAAAGAAGCAATAAAAAAACACCTCGATGAAAAAGGTGTTGAGTACATTGACTGCGGTACATATTCAGCAGAGTCTATTGACTATGCTCCAATTGCAAAGGCAACTTGTGAAAAGGTGACAAGCGGTGAATGTGAAAAGGCAATTCTTTGTTGCGGAACAGGTATCGGCATTTCAATGGCTGCAAACAAGGTGAAAGGTATCCGTGCAGCTTGTTGTTCAGATTATTTTAGCGCGAAGCTCACAAGAATGCATAATGACGCAAATGCTCTTTGTATGGGTGGTCGCGTTGTTGGTGTTGGTTTAGCTTTAGAACTCGTTGATGTTTTCCTTGAAACTGAATTTGAAGGAGGCAGACATCAGAGAAGAATTGACCAGATTATGGAGATAGAAAATTCATAAAATATCTTGTAAATTCCAAAAATAGGGTATATAATATTTTATGATGAAAATCCAATGACATTTGGGGGAATTTAAAATGGCAAATATTACAATTACTAACCATCCGCTTATTCAGCATAAACTTACTCTTTTAAGAGATAAGAATACAGGCTCAAAGGAATTCAGAGCACTTGTTTCTGAAATTGCAACTCTTATGTGTTACGAAGCAACTCGTGACCTTCCACTTGCAGAAGTTGAGGTCGAAACACCTGTTGCTATCGCAAAGACAAAGGTTATTTCAGGTAAAACACTTGCATTCGTTCCTATTCTTCGTGCAGGTACTGGTATGCTTGACGGTGTGCTTTCACTTGTACCATCTGCAAAGGTTGGTCATATCGGTATGTATCGTGACCCTGAAACAGCACTTCCGATTCCTTATTATTGTAAACTTCCGTCAGATATTGAAGAACGTGAAGTTATCGTTCTTGACCCAATGCTTGCAACAGGTGGTTCAGCAATTGATGCGATTTCACAGATTAAGCAGTATAATCCAAAGTCAATTAAATTTATGGGTATCATCGCAGCTCCTGAAGGAATGCAGGCACTTGCAGATGCTCATCCTGATGTTGATATTTACTGTGCAGCACTTGACGAAAAACTCAACGAACATAAATATATCGTTCCTGGTCTTGGCGATGCCGGCGACAGAATTTTCGGTACAAAGTAAATTTTCACTAAATAAAATTAAAAGAGCCACGCCGCATTATAACAGCGGCGTGGCTTTTATGTGTGACCGTATTCTTCGGTTTATGAAGCAAG
>JAZSKT010000050.1:0-7028 GCA_045534995.1 Candidatus Fimenecus sp. | reverse complement strand
CCGATTACGCTGTTTGCATAAGCAACAGCACTTGACTCTGCCCATGAAAGAACGTCACCTTTTTTAGGAGTGTTACCAACTTCATCAAGATAACAAGCACAAGTGTAAGCGTCATCATTAAGAAGACCCATCTTACGAAGTTGTTCATTATATGATTCTTGCTTTGAATACATAAACTTTTTAAAAACAAAGTTTTTCAAAAAATCTGACGGAACATTCGGGTCAAAAGGTTTTGGGTCAACGGAAAATTTCTGCTTTGATGTAACACCTGCATTTAAAAGTTGGTCCATTAAATCAAAAACAGGAGTCATCATCTTGAGACCAAAGCTTGTAACAAGATGTCCTTTTTCACTTGTTACGGGAATCATTTTTTTAGCGCCGAATGTTTCACCATACATAACAAGTGTTTTCACAACTTTAGCCATAACTTCGCCTTGTTCACCATTTAATATGGCTTGTTGTTCGGCTGTTAATTGCATTGCCATTGTTATCACACCTCTTTAATATTTATTAGCAAATATAGTTTACTCTTTATAGAACAATGTGTCAATGCTAATTTGTTAAATTTTTGACTAAGTAAAGAAATAAAGCGGGAGTTGAATCCCGCTTTACATTTAGTTATTTCTTTTTCTATTCGAATTATTTTTTACTGTCTTCATACAATGTTTATCAAAACTAGGGTTGAAGGCATAGAAATTTTTATTGTCAAGCTTGTCACAAACAAGTTGTAACCCCTCACCAAATCTTTGATAGTGAACAATTTCACGTTGACGGAGGAATTTTATTGGGTCACGAACATCAGGGTCATCAACAAGACGAAGGATATTATCATAAGTTGTCCTTGCTTTTTGTTCAGCTGCCAAGTCTTCATGCAAGTCAGTAATTACATCACCTTTTGATTGAAGATACTTTGCTGAAAATGGTGTTCCACTTGCTGCAACCGGGTAAATACCTGTTGTATGATCAACAAAATATTTATCAAATCCACTCTTCTTTATTTCATCAATTGTAAGATTACGAGTAAGTTGATAAACAATTGCACCCACCATTTCCAAATGAGAAAGTTCTTCTGTTGCAATGTCGGTTAATAGTCCTTTAAGTTCCGGCAACGGCATTCCGTATCTTTGTGAAAAATATCTCATTGATGCAGCAAGTTCTCCGTCGGGACCACCAAATTGAGAGATAATTATTTGTGCCAATTTAGGATTTGGGTTTTTAATTTTTACCGGATACTGTAATTTTTTTTCGTATTGAAACATCAGCAATCACACTCCTTATATTCCCATGGCCAAGGATTCTTTATCCAAGCAAGACCGCTTTCTGATTCGTGTGTTAAAGGTCCAAAACATTCCTCATATTCAATTGTTAATTCTTTTGCTCTTTCTGTATATTTTTTATGCATTTCCAATGCTTTTTCATCACATGGATGTGTATCAAGATAAAGATGAAGTTCCCAAGCAGCAAATTTTACACTTGAAAGTTCTCTCATTAAATTACTTTTATCCACAGCACTTACCTCCATAGAATTTTTTGTCTAATTCAGGGAAAAGTGTTCCATTATTTAATGCTTCCTTACTTGTATATGTCATTAATTCCGTTTGAAATGGGACATATGCTATTGCTAAAACGGTATTTGTAGGAAGATGGTCCATTTCTTTACAAATACATTTATTTTGTTCCATAAATTTATGCTCCTTTTTAAATAATTGAGTAACTACTCAACACATTATATTCATCAATTCTTTAAAGTGTTATTTCTATTGAATTTACAGGACAAAAATGATAAAATAAAAGAGTTAAGGGGTGTTTATTGTTCATGAATTTAAAATTTTTCAAACTAATTAAGAAAATTAATTCAAGTAATTTCATTTTAAAAAGAATTTCATTCTACTTATTTATAATATGTGTTCTCTTAGGACTAATTTTTTTCAAGATTAATGAAATGAGCGATACATTATATTATCTATCAAATAATAATGACTCACAATGCACTACAACAGAAAAAGATGCATACAACAATGTACTTGAAGTGTTTACTGAAGACGATGAAAATTTAGGCGAATATTTGCCACAATACAATGATTTAATTGAAGAAAATACAACAAAACAAAATATAGAGGAAACAACAAATACAGAAAAGACATCAACAGAATATAAAGAAACTTTAACATCAAATGTGGAAACAACATCATCAAAGAAAACAGAAACACAAAGCTCTTCTACTACAACCGAAACATCAACAGCTAAAGCTGATACCTCTGCAAAGATAACATTTGTGATAAATAAAAACAGTAAAAAGATTCATTATTACGATTGTTCATTTGTTAATAGAATGAAAGAAGAGAATAAAGAAATTATAAAATTGAACAAAAGTGAATTAAATAATTATTTAAATAATGGCTACTCCTTATGTAACACTTGTGGAGGTTAAAATTATGAACATGAAAGAAATTTTATCAAAGGTTGACCATACTTTATTATCACAAAATGCAACTTGGGATGAAATCAAAGCAATTTGTGATGACGGTATGAAATATGAAACAGCTTCTGTTTGTATTCCAGCTTCATTCGTAAAACAAGCAAAAGAATATGTTGGCGGTAAACTTTCAATCTGTACAGTAATTGGTTTTCCTAACGGATACAGCACAACTGAAACAAAAGTTTTTGAAACTGCTGACGCTGTTAAAAACGGTGCTGACGAAATTGATATGGTAATCAATGTTGGTTGGTTAAAGGATAAGAAATATAATGAAATTCTTAATGAAATCAACAAAATCAAAGATGCTTGTAACGATAAAATTTTAAAAGTAATTATTGAAACTTGCCTGCTTACAGATGAAGAAAAAATCAAAATGTGCGAAATTGTAAGCAATTCAAATGCAGATTATATTAAGACATCAACAGGATTTTCAACAGGCGGTGCAACAAAAGCTGATATTGAACTTTTTTCGAAGCATACTACTAACGGAAAGAAAATCAAGGCTGCAGGTGGAATTGCATCAATTGAAGACGCGAAAGATTTTATAAACCTTGGTGCATCAAGATTAGGGACTAGCCGAATTGTAAAAATTGTTAAAAATGAGCAAGGTAGTGGATATTAATGCAATATAATCGAATTTTTCTTATAGTTCTTGATAGTTTTGGTATCGGCAATGCTCCCGATGCTGAAAAATTTGGGGACAATGGTGCAAATACACTTAATAGCATTTCAAAATCAGAAAAATTTAAAATTCCTTACTTAACTAAATTAGGATTATGCAATATTGACGCCGTTGAACTATCCAAGTACAACTCACCTATTGCTAAATTCGGTGCTTTGCAGGAATTATCAGCAGGAAAAGACACTACAATCGGTCATTTTGAAATTGCAGGAATAATTTCAGAAAAGCCAATGCCTACCTACCCTGATGGTTTCCCTGAAGAAATCATATATGAATTTGAAAAACAAACTGGTTGTGGTACACTTTGCAATAAGACATATTCAGGAACACAAGTTATTGCAGATTATGGAAAAGAACATATTAAAACAGGAAAACTGATTGTCTATACATCTGCTGACAGTGTTTTTCAGATTGCAGCACATACAGATATTATTTCTCTTGAAAAGCTTTATGAATACTGTAAAATTGCCAGAAAAATCCTTGTGGGTGAACACGCAGTCGGTAGAGTAATTGCAAGACCTTTTAGTGGAGAATATCCGTTTACAAGAACTGCGGACAGACGGGACTTTTCCGTTGAACCACCTGAGGACACAATGCTTGATAAGTTAAAATCAAATGATTTCGATGTTATTTCTGTGGGCAAAATTGCAGATATTTTTGCAAATCGTGGCATATCTGAAAAATACTTCACTCATTCAAATAATGAAGGTATGAGTAAAACACTTGAACTGCTTGACAAGGATTTTAATGGACTTGTGTTTACAAATCTTGTGGATTTTGATATGAAATATGGTCACAGACGAGATGTTGACGGTTACGCAAATGCAATAAGTGAATTTGATAATTGGTTAAATGAATTTATACCAAAAATGCAACATGATGATTTGTTAATTATTACTGCTGACCACGGTTGTGACCCTGCATTTAAAGGTACAGACCATACAAGAGAACAAGTGCCATTACTTATGTATTCAAAGAATATTGAATCTGAAAATCTCGGCACAATTAAAGGTTATAACTATATAAGTAAAGTAATTTTAGATAATTTCAATTTAAGGTGATTTTATGAATAAAAAAGACCTTTTTATTTTAGCAAAAGAAGCAATGAAAAACTCATATGCGCCATATTCCAACTATAATGTAGGTGCAGCACTTCTTTGTAAAAACGGTAATGTTTATAAAGGCTGTAATGTTGAGAATGCATCATATTCAGTAACTAATTGTGCGGAAAGAACAGCAATATTTTCTGCAATAACAAATGGTGAAAAAGATTTTGAAGCAATATGTATAGTCGGAGGAAAAAACGGAGAAATTAATGATTACGCCATGCCTTGCGGTGTTTGCAGACAAGCTTTAGCAGAGTTTTGTGATGCTGATTTCAAAGTGTTTATTGGTAAAAGTGAAGACGATGTAAAAGAATTTACTTTAGGCGAACTTCTCCCCTATTCCTTTGACAAATCTAATTTAGGTGAATAATATGAGAATTTACGATATCATTGAGAAAAAGCGTGACGGACACAAACTCACAAAAGAAGAAATAGACTTTTTTGTTCAAGAATATACAAACGATAACATTGAAGACTATCAGGCATCTGCACTTCTTATGGCTATTTTCATTAACGGAATGGGCGAAGAAGAAACAGTAAACCTAACTGAAAGTATGGCAAAATCTGGTGATATGCTTGATTTATCTGCTATTGACGGAATTACAGCTGACAAGCATTCTACGGGTGGTGTTGGTGATAAAACTTCCCTTGTAGTTGCTCCTATTTGTGCTTCACTTGGAATTAAAATGGCAAAAATGAGTGGTCGTGGACTTGGTCATACAGGCGGGACAATCGACAAACTTGAAAGCCTTGACGGTTATAACACATCTATTGACACTGATACATTTTTCAGGCAAGTCAATGAAATCGGAATTGCTTTAATCGGACAAACAGGAAACTTAGCTCCTGCCGATAAAAAGATTTATGCTTTGCGTGATGTTACTGCAACTGTGGGTAACATTTCACTTATTGCTTCAAGTATTATGAGCAAGAAAATCGCCGCAGGAGCAAAGAATATAGTTCTTGATGTTAAATGCGGTAGCGGTGCATTTATGAAGGATGAACAAAGTGCCACCGAACTTGCAGACTTAATGGTTAAAATCGGTAAAAAGTGCGGTCGAAATATGGCAGCAGTTATTACAAATATGGATATTCCACTTGGCTCAAATATTGGTAATGCTCTTGAAATAAAAGAAGTTGTTGATATTCTCAAAAATAAAGGTGATGAACAGTTACGAGAATTGTGCCTTGTATTATCTGCAACAATTTTAAGTATTTCTTATGGCTGGAATTATGACGATGCATATAATAAAGCTGAAAAAGCATTGATTGACGGCTCTGCATTTAACAAACTTAAAGAACTTGTTACTGCACAAGGCGGAAATGCAGAGATGCTTGACAATACTGAACTTTTACCAAGTTGCGAAAAATCACTTGAAATCAAGGCAAAACAAGACGGCTATATCCAAAGTATTGATTCGCGAATTGTTGGTGAAAGTGCAGTTTTACTCGGTGCCGGTCGGGAAAAGAAATCTGACAAAATTGATTACGGTGCAGGAATTGTGCTTTATAAAAAGACTTGTGATAAAGTTTATGTTGGTGACACAATCGCAATTCTTTATGCAGAAAGTGACGAAAGACTCAAAAATGCAGAAAAGCTTTTCAACACCTCATTTACAATCGGTGCAGAAAAGCCTGAAATAATGCCTTTAATTTATAAAACGATAAGATAAGGAGGTAAAAATCACAGATGATTAGAAAAGCTAACACAACAGATTATGTTGAATTACAAAAATTATCCTTTGAAGATTTAGGATATGAATGTGATGTTGAGCTTGTAAAAAGCAGATTGGAAAACCTTGACCCAAACAATGAATGTGTTTTTGTTGCAGAGGTTAACAGCAAGGTTGTTGGCTATGTTCATATTATAATATTTAATACTTTGTATTATAAGAGTATGGCAAATATTCAGGGTATGGTTGTTGCAAAAGAACACCAAAGAAAAGGATATGGCAAAAGACTTATGAATGCCGCAGAAAATTGGGCAAAAGAAAAAGACATTGAAATGATAAGACTTAATTCCGGATTTGTTCGACCTGAAGCTCATGAATTTTACCGTGCTATTGGTTACAGTAATGAAAAAGAACAAATCAGATTTATGAAGGAATTATAAAATTATATTGTGACGAAACTAGTATTATACTTAATGGAATATTTTCAAAAAATGACCGATAGAACAAAATCTATCGGTCATTAAAATTATAATATTTTAATTTTTAATTGGTCTCATTTTATGTACAACCAAAAACCAATTATAGTGTGTACTTACAACGGGATGTCGAGGTCGCCATCCCCTACATTTTTACTTGGTCATTTTCTGCGAAATTTTAAATTTCTCACCAACGAAAATACTATTATAAAATCCCACATTACTGTGGGATTTTTGTTATATATGGTCTAATTTTATATGCTGTTAATGATGCTAAAATAATACATACTATCTCTTTTGGTAAAAATGGCAGGAATACTGTCTGAATAAACCATATAGCAGAATAATCATTGTTATTATGTACATTTGTGATAAATGCAAAATAAAAAATACCGATTATGTAGATTACTGCAATACCAAGTAAGGATATGACAATATATTGCCAAAATTTGCTATATTTAAGTTTTTGTGTAACAGTACTAATTATTACTGTTGCAATAAAAAAACCGATTACAAAGCCAAAATTAGGCATTAAAATATATCCTAATCCCCCACCACCCGAAAATATTGGTAAACCGATAAGTCCAAGTGCAATATATGTTGTAATTGAAA
>JAZSKT010000254.1:0-3092 GCA_045534995.1 Candidatus Fimenecus sp. | reverse complement strand
GGTCTTGGTAAATCTGGCGAAGTTCCAGACGCTATCCGTAAGGGTATTGAAGCTGCTAAGAAGAAGCTTATCAAGGTTGCTCTTAAAGGCACAACAATCCCACATGAAATCACAGGTAAATTTGGTGCAGGTGTAGTTCTTATGAAACCTGCTGCACCTGGTACTGGTGTTATCGCTGGTGGCCCTGTTCGTGCTGTTGTTGAAACAGTAGGTATCAAGGACATCCGTTCAAAGGCACTTCGTTCAAACAATCCTTGCAATGTAGTTCGCGCTACAATCGACGGACTTTCAAAGCTCCGTAATGCAGAGGAAGTTGCTGCTATCCGCGGCAAATCAGTTAAAGAGATTCTTGAATAAGGAAGGTGGACAATATGGAAAAAATTCAGGTTAAACTCGTAAAGAGTCTTATCGGAAGCAAAAAAGACCAAATCGCCACCGCTTATGCACTTGGTCTCCGCAAAATTGGGGATGTATCAGAACAGCCTGATAATCCTCAGACACAGGGTAAGATTAAGAAGATTTCACATCTTGTAGAGGTTACAAAGGCTTAAGGAGGTGCAGGTAAATGAAATTGCACGAACTTTCACCAGCAGCTGGTTCAAAGAAAGACGTTAAGCGTATCGGTCGTGGTGCTGCTTCAGGTCAGGGTAAAACAGCTGGTAAAGGTCACAAGGGTCAAAAAGCCCGTGCAGGTAGAGGTATGAGAATCGGCTTCGAAGGTGGCCAGATGCCTTTACAGAGAAGACTTCCAAAGCGTGGTTTCAACAACATTTTCGCTAAGGAAATCGCAACTGTTAACGTTTCAGCACTCAATGCATTTGAGGATGGCGCAACAGTAACTATCGAGGCACTTGTTAATGCAGGCCTTGTAAAGAAAGCTCTTGATGGAGTTAAGGTTTTAGGAAATGGCGAACTCAGCAAAAAGCTTACTGTTCAGGTTAACGCTTATTCTGATGCTGCAAAGCAGAAGATTGAGGCAGCAGGCGGAAAGGCTGAGGTGATATAAATGTTCCGTACATTTGCAAATGCTTGGAAAATTGTTGACCTTCGTAAAAAGCTTCTTTTTACAGCTCTTATCATTTTGATATACAGAGTAGGTTCAGCATTACCAGTACCTTTCGTTGACATTGCAATGAGAGGTGACGGACTTTTTGGTCAAGAGGCGGCAGGTACATTTTTAACATACCTTTCAATGATGACAGGTAATGCATTTAACTACGGTACATTGTTCGCTCTCTCAATCACACCATATATCAACGCTTCAATTATTATTCAGCTTCTTACTGTTGCGATTCCTTACCTTCAGAACCTTTCTAAGGAAGGCGAAGAAGGCAGAAAGAAGATGAATAGAATTACTCGTTATTCAGCTATCGGACTTGGTCTTTTACAGAGTATTGCATATTTCTTCTTCATCCGTTCACAGGATATGTTGATGACAGATGATAACGGTAAAGCATTCACAGGCTTTGCAGCAGTTTTCCAGGCAATCGTAGTTATCCTTTGTTATACTGCAGGTACAGCTCTTGTAATGTGGCTTGGCGAGTTAATTAACGAAAAAGGTATTGGTAACGGCATCTCTATGATTCTCTTCGCAGGTATCATAGCTCGTATGCCAACAACAATATACAATCTCTATCAATACTTTGATAGAGGCGGAGCTTACTTCGTTCTTGTTCCAATCGCAGCAATTGCACTTGTTGGTATGATTTTCTTCATCGTTTGGATGGACAACGGCGAAAGAAAGATTCCAATTCAGTACGCAAAGCGTGTTGTTGGTCGTAAGATGTACGGTGGTCAGAGCACACATATGCCAATCAAGGTTAATATGTGCGGTGTTCTCCCTGTTATCTTCGCAAGCTCAATTCTTTCAATTCTTCCAACAATTGCTATGTTTGCTCCAGGTGAAGAAGGTTCATTCTGGCAGAAACTCAGCCAGGTTTGGCTTGGTCAGACACATCCGTTCTACGGAACACTTTACTTCATCTTTATCATTTTCTTTGCTTATTTCTATGCATCAATTCAGTACAATCCAGTAGAAATGGCAGAAAATCTTCGTAAGAACAGTGGTTCAGTTCCTGGTATTCGTCCAGGCAAACCAACTTCAACTTACATCCAGAACATTCTTAGCAGAATGACACTCATCGGCGCACTTCTTCTCAGCGTCGTTGCTATGTTCCCAATCATTTACTCACAGGTTGCAGGCCTTTTCACAGAAAACGGTATGAACCTTGCAGTTGGTGGTACATCAATTATCATTATGGTTGGTGTTGCTCTTGAAACTCAGAAGCAGCTCGAAAGCCAGATGATGATGCGTCACTACAAAGGCTTCCTTGATTAATTTGGGAGGTAAATGATATGAACTTAATCCTTCTCGGCGCCCCTGGCGCAGGAAAAGGCACACAGGCAGAGAAAATTTGTGAAAAATACAATATTCCCGCTGTGTCAACAGGTAATATCATCAGAGAAGCTCTTAAAAACGGTACAGATATGGGACTTAAAGCTAAGTCCTATATCGATGCCGGAAAATTAGTTCCGGATGATGTTGTTATTGGTATTATCAAGGAAAGACTTGCAGAGGATGACTGCCAGAACGGTTTTATTCTCGACGGTTTCCCAAGAACAATACCTCAGGCAGAGGCTCTCGATAATATGGGCATCGTTATTGACAAGGTTGTTGATATCGAAGTTCCTGATGAAAAGATTACTGCTCGTCTTTCAGGCAGAAGAGTTTGCTTGAAGTGTGGTGCTACTTATCATCTTGAATATAAAAAGCCTGCAAAGGATGGCATCTGCGACGTATGTGGCGATGAACTTGTTCAGCGTAAGGACGACAGTCCTGAAACAGTTCTTGACAGACTTCACGTTTATCACGAACAGACAGAACCACTTAAGGACTACTATTCAAAGACAGGTAAGCTTGTAATAGTAGAAGGACAGGAAGAAGTTAAAGATACAACTGCTCTTGTCTTTAAAGCATTAGAGTAACTAATGGAGGATTAACATGATAGTGCTTAGAACTGCAAAGGAAATTGATATGATGCGTATAGCGTGTCAGATTTCCGCAGAAGCATTACAGTTGGCGGGTGAATCGG
>JAZSKT010000076.1:0-3945 GCA_045534995.1 Candidatus Fimenecus sp. | reverse complement strand
CAAGAAGACCTGTCGGTCTGATAACTTGTTCTGCAACTTGAACACTTTTTTCATTTTCAAATGGTCCGGGAGTAGCACTTACAAATATCTTCTGTCCTGTTTTATCGTAAAATTCATCAAATGTCAACGGTCTGTTATCATAAGCAGACGGCAGTCTGAAACCGAAATTAATAAGACTTTCTTTTCTCGAACGGTCACCGCCATACATACCTCTTACCTGCGGTAGTGTAACATGAGATTCATCAACAAAAAGAACATAATCATCAGGGAAATAGTCAAGTAATGTAAATGGAGGCTCACCTGGGTTTCTTCCTGACATAATTGCGGAATAATTCTCAATTCCTTTGCAAAAACCTGTTTCACGAAGCATTTCCATATCATATTCCGTTCTTTGACGGATTCTTTGTGCTTCAATCAGTTTTCCTTCTCTTTCAAAGGCTGCAACCTGCAATTCCATCTCATCATTTATCTTTTTAAGTGCATCTTCCATTTTTTCAGGTGAAACAACATAATGAGATGCAGGATAAATAGCAACATGAGATACAACATTCTTAACAGCACCTGTTAATGGGTTAATTTCACAGATTCTGTCAATTTCATCACCAAAAAATTCAACTCTTATAGCAGTATCATTAGCATAAACAGGAAATATTTCAACAATATCTCCTCTTACCCTGAATTTATTTCGGATAAAATTAATGTCATTTCGCTCATATTGAATTTCAACAAGCTTTTGAATAAACTCATCACGGCTTTTTTCCATTCCTGTGCGTAATGAAATCACCATACTTTTATAATCAATAGGGTCACCAAGAGAATAAATGCAGGAAACACTTGCAACGATTATAACATCGCGTCTTTCAGATAATGCTGACGTTGCTGAATGTCGCAATTTATCAATTTCATCGTTAATTGCTGAGTCTTTTTCAATATAAGTGTCAGTTGTTGCAATATATGCTTCAGGTTGATAATAATCATAATAAGAAACAAAGTATTCAACCGCATTATCAGGAAAAAACTCTTTGAATTCAGCACAAAGTTGACCTGCAAGAGTTTTATTATGAGCAAGAACAAGAGTAGGTCTGTTAAGTTTAGCAATAATGTTAGCCATAGTGAATGTCTTACCGGAGCCTGTCACGCCCAGCAAAGTTTGTTCCTTATAACCTTTTTTAACACCGTCAACAAGCTTTTCAATTGCTTGTGGTTGGTCACCAGTCGGTTTATAATCACTGACTAATTTAAACATATAAAACCTCGCGTACATTTGTTCATAATATTATACAACATCTAAGTAACTTTATCAACATTATCACATAAATTATTGCATAAAAATCTTGTAGGAGTGATTTTTATGATGAATTATATATGGATTGCAATAATATTTTTTTCTATAATTATATCCTTATTCAATGGTACAACAGACGAAGTATCAAAGGCCATTTTAACAAGTGGCAACACCGCCGTTGAACTATGCTTTTCATTATTGGGAACATTCTGCCTTTGGAATGGCATTATGAATGTGGCAGAAAAATCAGGATTGTCACAAATGCTATCAAAAATTATGTCGCCAATTCTTTGCAGACTGTTTAAAGGACTTGATAAAAATAGTGATGCTATTATGCCAATAAGCCTGAATATAACATCAAATCTATTGGGTTTATCAAATGCAGCAACTCCAATTGGAATTGAAGCGATGAAAAAGTTATCAAAATATAATAAAAATAAAGAAATTGCAAGTAATAATATGATACTCTTTGTCGTTATGAATTCAGCAGCATTACGGCTTATCCCAACAACAGTTGCTACAATTCGCTCAAACCATAATTCTACAAATCCATTAGAGATAATTCTCCCGTCAATTATCACATCTGTCTGCGCTTTGACTGTTGGAATTTTTATGACAAAGATTCTCGAAAGGCTTTTAAAATATGACTAATTTTTCGAATTATTTTCTACCCTTTTTTATTATATTAATTATTGGATTTGGTGTTTATAAGCGCATTGATGTATTTGGAACATTTGTTGATGGTGCTAAGAAAGGCTTTGATGTATTTTTATCCATTCTACCATCATTGACTGCTTTATTTCTTGCAGTACAGATGCTTAAATCATCACACGGTATTGATATACTTACTAAACTACTCTCGCCTATTGCAGATTTTCTCAGAATTCCCGCAGAAACGCTTCCAATGTGCATACTGTCACCAATTTCAGGTGGTGGTTCATTAAGTGTTTTTGAGTCAATTATAAGCGAATATGGGCCCGATTCATATATCGGCAGAGTTGCGTCAGTAATGATGGGGTCAACTGAAACAACCTTTTATGCCATAGCCGTTTATTTTGGCGCTGTTGGTGTAAAAAAAATACGACACACAGCAATTTGTTCACTGTGCGCCGATTTTACAAGTTTTATTTTAGCAGGGATAATCGTAAGATTATTTTTCTATGAGTGAAACGCCACTCATTTCTGATGGAATATCAAGTCCCATAATGTCAAGCATTGTTGGTGATAAGTCGCAAAGTTTACCACCTTCAGCTTTAAGTGTGCATTCTCGACCTACAACTACAAGCGGAACAGGATTTGTTGTATGTGCTGTGAATGGTGAACCATCGTCCTCATACATCTTATCAGCATTACCATGGTCAGCAGTAATAAGAATTACACCATCCATTTTCATAGTTGCATCTACAAGCTTACCAACACATTCGTCAACTGCTTCAACAGCCTTAACAGCAGCATCAAAGATACCTGTATGACCAACCATATCGCAGTTAGCATAGTTGAGAATTACAACATCATATTTACCGCTTAAAATCTGTTCACAAGCAGCTTCACAAACTTCGTATGCACTCATTTCAGGCTTCAAGTCAAATGTTGAAATCTTTGGAGAGTCAATAAGAACTCTGTCCTCACCAGGATAAACTTTTTCTTCGCCACCGTTATAGAAGAATGTTACATGAGCATACTTCTGTGTTTCAGCAATGCGAAGCTGTGTTTTACCAAGTTTTGAAAGGTACTCACCCATTGTGTTTGTAAGTGTCTGTGGTTTATACGCAACATTTACATTTGGCATTTCAGCATCATACTGTGTCATACAAACATAATACAATGGGAAGAATTCTTTTCTTTCGAATCCTGTGAAATCAGGGTCGACAAATGTTCTTGTGATTTCTCTTGCTCTGTCAGGACGGAAGTTAAAGAAAATAACCGAATCATTAGCAGAAATTGCATCTGCACCATTAACAACTGTCGGCATAACAAATTCGTCAGTAAGATATTTACCGTCTTCGTCAATTGTTTCATATGACTTCTTAACTGCTTCAAGTGCTGAATCAGTTGAAATGCCCTCACGGTTAACCATTGCATTATATGCCATACCAACTCTGTCCCACATATTGTCACGGTCCATAGCGTAAAATCTACCCATAACAGTAGCAATTTTACCTACGCCAATTTCATTGAGCTTTTCTTCAAGTTCAACGATAAAGTCAACACCTGAACTTGGCGGAACATCACGACCGTCGAGAAGACAATGAACAAATACTTTATCAAGTCCATTTTTCTTTGCAAGTTCAACAAGTGCATATAAATGTGTGTTATGGCTATGAACACCACCGTCTGAAAGAAGACCAATAAGATGAAGTGCTGAATTGTTCTTTTTACAATTCTCAATAGCACCCATAAACACTTCATTTTCGAAGAAATCACCATCCATAATTGACTTTGTGATTCGAGTAAGTTCTTGATATACAACACGACCGGCACCGATATTTGTATGACCAACCTCAGAGTTACCCATCTGTCCGTCAGGAAGTCCTACATCAAGTCCGCTTGCACCGATAATAGTGTTCGGACCTTTCATATATTTATCGATATTAGGTGTATTTGCGGCTGTGATTGCATTGCCGTAATCCTCGGCATTGTAGCCGAAACCGTCCATAATA
>JAZSKT010000159.1:0-5024 GCA_045534995.1 Candidatus Fimenecus sp. | reverse complement strand
ATTCACAAGAAGGGTTACAAGGCAGGTATCTGGCTTGCTCCTTTCAGTGCACAGCGTTCTTCAATTATCGCGAAAAAACATCCTGATTGGCTTATAAGATGGAACGGAAACGGTCAGAAAATGCTTGGCTGTCAGGGCTGGGGCGGAGCATACACTTTTGATATTTACAATCCTGATGTTCGTGCATATTTAAAGAAAGTTTTTGACACAGTTCTCAATGTTTGGGGCTATGATATGGTTAAACTTGACTTCCTTTACAGTCAGTGTATCGAACCTCGAAACGGCAAAACTCGTGGTGAAATTATGTGTGACGGTGTTGATTTTCTCCGTGAAGTTTGCGGTGATAAATGGATTCTCGGTTGCGGTGTGCCTCTTGGTGCTTGTATGGGTATCTTTGATGCTTGTCGTATCAGCTGTGATGTAAACAAAAACTGGAAATTTGAACTCAGAAAGAGTCTTAATATTAACTCTATTGTAACGGGTATCAGATTCAACAATGAAATTCCATCATCACAGAATGCAATTACTAACACAATTTTCCGTAATCACCTTGACGGCAGAGCATTCTGTAATGACCCTGACGTATTCTTCCTTCGTGACATCAACATCGGTTACAATTGGGAGCAGAAGCTTCTTCACGGTAAAGTCAATTCTATTTGCGGAAATGTTCTTTTTGTTTCTGACAATGCAGGTGATTTTGACGATAACAGAATCGGATACCTTAAGGATTTCTTCAAAGATAAGGATTATAAGGTTAACTTTGCAGAATTTGAAAGTGACGATGTGATTCGTCTTGATTTCACAGAAGATGGTGTTGATAAGACACTTAGACTTAACCTTGATTCAGGAGAAAGCAACGTGTTCGACGTTCTTTAATGGGTAAAAAATATGAAATTAGCAGTTATCGGTGGTGGCGGAGTCCGTTCAATGTTCCTTGCAAAGAGTATTGCGGGCAGAGCCCATAAGATGGGGATAAAAGAACTCGTCTTTATGGATAACAATGAGAAAAAATTAAACATATACGGTAAGATGGCGAGAGAAGTCTCTCGCCGTCTTTGTCCTGCTTTGAATTTCACATTGACAACTGATGGAAAAGAAGCAATTACAGATGCAGATTATGTTATAACAACCATTCGTGCAGGCGGTGACAGAATGCGTTGCCGTGATGAGAGAATTGCACTCGATATGGGCATTCTCGGTCAGGAAACAACGGGTGCAGCAGGCTTTTCCTTTGCAATGAGAAGTATTCCTGCTTTGAAAGAATACTGTGAATTGGTAAAACAGTGTGCAAAGCCTGATGCTATGGTGTTTAATTTTACAAATCCTGCAGGTGTTGTGTCACAGACGCTTCGTGATATGGGATATGATTTTACTTACGGTATTTGCGATGCACCAAGCGGAATGTTAAGAAGATTTGAAGAACTTTACGGTTATCCGGAAAATCATCTTGACGCACTTTGCTATGGCCTTAATCATTTGTCTTTCTTTAAATATATCAAGGCAGATGGCGTGGACATCACAACAAAAATCGTAAGTGATGATAAGGCTTATGAAAATACTGATTTGCGATATTTCAGTAAAGAATTTTTAATGCGTAAACAGTATGTGCCAAATGAATATATGTATTATTTCTATAATCGTGAAAAGGCAGTTGAAAATATCCTTAATGCAGAGCGTACTCGCGGCGAACAGATTGCTGATATCAACGAAAAAATGACAGAGGAATTGTCAACTGTTGATATCGAAAACGATTTTGAAAAAGCATTGGAAATATTCGATTATTACTATGGACTTCGTGAAAATTCATATATGGCAAGTGAAACAGGAGAAAAACGAAATTCCACATGGCATTTTGATATGTATGCTCCTGATGACGGTGGTTATGCAGGTGTTGCACTTGGAATTATCGATGCGAAAAATTCAACTGAAAAGAACAGAATGATTGCGTGTGTTCCAAATGATAATAAGGCAATAGATTTTCTCGATGAAAATGATACTGTTGAGATTTCCTGTGAGATTAAAAACGGTAAGGTGACACCTGTTAAGATAGGTGATGTGCCTTTCGAGAATAAAGAGATTATAACAAGAGTCAAGGCTTATGAGCGACTTGCATCAAAGGCAATAATAAATTGTGACAGAGAAAGTGCAGTTGACTGTCTTTATCTTCATCCGTTGGTGGGTTCGTATTCACTTGCGGAAAAATTAGTTGACAGTTATATTGAACTTAACAAGGATTTTACAGGTGAATGGAAATGAGTTTTGTTGCCGCATTCGGAAAATTGAATGTTGATTTGCTTTATTCGGGAATGCCAAGAATACCAAATGAGGGTGAAGAAATCTACTGTAAAGATTTTAAGGTTTGTCTTGGTGGTGGTCTTCCTGCCACAATGATTAACTGTTCTCGTTTAGGTATTCCTGCAAAAATCGGTACTTTTTTAGGCGACGATATGTTTTCGGATTTTGCTCGTAAAGAATTAGATAAAAGTGGCACAAAATATGAGCTTTTTGAAAGTAAAAGTTATCCGCTGAATGTGACTTCAGCCATTATCACAAGCACAGACAGAACTTTCGTGTCATACGGTGGTACAGAAAACTATTCTGACGAGATGCTTGAAAAAATCTATAACGCACTTAAAGGTGCAAAAGTTGTGGCTATGCAGGAGAGGATTTTACCTGTATATAAAGAATTGAAAAAAGACGGTACAATTCTTGTTCTGGACACTGGATATAGTGATGATATGTCCTTTGAGAAACATAAGGACTTAATTGAAATTGCTGATTATTATACTCCCAATATTGATGAAACTGAAAAACTGACAGGAACAAGGGATTATAAAGAAGCGTTGAAAATTCTCCACGAATATTTCGAGAATCCTATTGTAAAACTCGGCAAACTTGGTTGTTCAGGATATGATAACGGTTATTTTGTTGTTGACAATGTTGATGAGTTTTCTTGTGTTGATGCAACAGGTGCAGGAGATGCCTTTCTTTCAGGCTTTATCTATGGACTCTATAATGATTTTGATTTTAGAAAGTGTATTTTAGCAGGTAACATCACAGGTGGCAAGTGTGTTACAGGTGTTGGTTGCTTGACAGAGTATGTAAATGAAAAAGAAATTAAGGAATATCTTAATAAATATGATTTTCTGATAAGGTGATTTAATCATGTAGGGGCGATTCACGAATCGCCCGTGAGGAGTCTAATATGTTTGAAAAATTCAGATTAGAAAGAAAAATCAAAAAAGCAGTAAATAAAACTGTAAAAGATTTTGAAAACAGCATACCGAAAATTTCGGGACATTTCTTTTATGGTTCAGTCGAGCTTTCGCCAAATAATTTGGTGATTTGGTATTTGTTCAATACTAATGATGAATTGGCGTTAGCAAAAGAGAATGGTTTGTGCGAACAATTAACAGAAAAAACAATACAAAACCTTCTTCATGAAGGCTATCCAAAAGAGGCGTTCGAAAGAACAAAAATGCAGGTTGATGAAAAAATAACCTATGCAAACGAAGTGCAAGAACAAATTGATAATATTATGGAAAACTTATTAAATAAAAAAGTAATGATAAGTTTTACAACAGAGCAGGATATTGACGAGAAAGCAAATGGTGATTATCATTCGTATTTTCAATAAAGAAAAAATACTGTACAAAAATAATTGTTTATGATAATATAATTGTGTATACAACTTTTAAGTTGAAGGAGAAAGTGAAAATGGGAAAAGAAATTTATGCTCTTGCCTTTGATATTGGTACAACAGGTGTTAAAACTTGCCTCTTCAAAATAGGAAAGACTATTGAACTTATTTCTGCTGCAAGTGAGGGCTATAAGCTTTATATTATGCCTAACGGCGGTGCTGAACAGGACCCTGATGAGTGGTGGGCAGCAATGTGCTCAACATCAAAGATTGTTATGGAAAAAGCAGGTGTTGACCCGAAAGATGTTTACGGAATTTCTTTCTGTTCACAGATGCAGGGCTTGGTTCTTGTTGATAAAGACGGAAACCATGTTCGTCGTGCATTCAGCTATATGGACCAGCGTGCAACAGAAGAACTTAAAAAGGGTATCGCATACGGACCACAGATTGCAGGTGCTAATATCCTGAAACTTCTTCCATCACTTATGATTACAGGTGCTGTTGCAGCAAGTGTTAAGGACCCTGTATGGAAATACAAATGGACAGAGGCACACGAGCCTGAAAACTTTAAGAAAGTACATAAGTGGCTTGATGTTAAGGAATATCTTATCTGCCGTATGACAGGCGAATTTGTAATGACAAAAGACTCTGCTTTTGGTGCTTTGCTTTATGATATTAATAAGAAATGTTGGAGTCCTACAATCTGTAAGTTGCTCGGTGTTAATATGGACCACCTTGCAAAGATTGTTGACTGTACAGACAAAATCGGAACACTTCGTGCAGAACAGGCTGAAGAATTAGGGCTTGTTCCGGGAATTGCAGTTTTCGGTGGTGGCGGTGACGCTACTCTTATTGGTGTTGGTGCAGGTGCAACTGCTCTCGGTGATACTCATATTTATCAGGGTACATCAGGTTGGGTTTCAACTGTTGTTGACAAGAGTATTGTTGATGCAAGTGCTATGATAGCGGCTATTGTAGGTGCTGCTGACGGAATTTATAACTACTTTGCAGAACTTGAAACTGCAGGTAAGTGCGTTGAATGGGTTAAGGACCATTTGGCACTTGATGAAATTGATATTTATCTTGATAAACAGCACGACCTTAAGCATAAAAATGCAGATATGGAAGTTGTATATACAAACCTTTACGATTACATGATGGCTGTTGTTGATTCAATTCCTGCAGGTAGCGGTGGAGTTATCTTCACACCGTGGCTTCACGGTAATCGTTGTCCGTTTGAAGACCCTAATTCAAGAGGAATGTTCTTTAATATAAGCCCTGATCCAGGCAAGACAGAACTTATCAGAGCTGTTGTTGAGGGTGTTTGTTTCCATCTTCGTTGGTTTATTGAAACACAGGATAAGAAAGTCAAGACATCAAATAC
>JAZSKT010000064.1:0-3114 GCA_045534995.1 Candidatus Fimenecus sp. | reverse complement strand
ATTGCTTGTTCATAATCTCCCGACATACCCATCGACAAAATATTCATAGTTATATTATCTATCTTTTTCCCCTTTATGTCAACATAGATATTGAACATATTTTCAAAAAATTTACAAAGTTCCTTATCATTTTCACAAATTGGTGGAACTGTCATTAAACCCTTTACATTTATTCCCGCAATTTCCGATATTTGATAAATACTTTCATAAAATTGAGAAACTGAAAATCCTGTTTTACTGTCTTCATCACCAACATTTATTTCAAGTAAAACATCTGTAACAATTCCTTTTTTTATTGACTGTTTTGCAATCTCTTTTGCTATTTTAAATGAGTCAACAGACTGAATCATATCGACCTCATCAACAATTTGACCAGCTTTATTGGTTTGCAAGTGACCGATAAGATGTTTTTCAACACCATCAAGATGTAAATCCGGCTTTTTACGAAGCATTTCCTGAACTCGATTTTCGCCGATAAGCTTTACTCCGTAATCAAGAGCGTAGTTAATAAAAATTGGGTCAACTGTTTTTGTAACTGCCATCAGCTGAATATCCTCAGGCTTTCTGCCACTCTTCACTGCACTTTCTGCAATTTTTTCATTTATCACATCAAGGTTATACTCAATATCCGATTTGCGTTTATCAAGAAACGACTTTTCCATCATACAGGTCAACTCCTTCCGTTATAACTGAATCGTATTGTTGTATATATGCAGAATCAGCAACACTTTCTACAACAGAGTAATCTTCAGTAGAATAAATGATGTTTATTTTTCTGAACTGAATAATATTTCCTCGTTGTACATAAACGCCTTTTTCACCATCAACTTCACGAATAGCACTGTTATTGATTCTAATTCCCACATAGTCATCAACGATAATTTCTATTTCATGTATTCGCAGATTTGCAACATTTCGATTCATTAAATTGCATTTAATAACAACAGGGATATTATCTCCTTCTTTTGGGCCTTTGCTGACAATTGTACAGACTACTGTCCCAACTGCTGTATTTGGAACATTTACTTTAACAGATTTACCCACTTCAATTTTTTCGGACTCATTATATGGAACAACACATACAAAATACCAATCAAATTCATCCACTAATTTTCCCATAACATTCTTAGGTGTCTCCTGTCTTTCAGACGACAGAAGAGAATTTATATCATCACAAGTCAGGGATGTCACACTTTCATAATCAACAGCGTTCTCATATCCGTCAACCGACCCGATATAATAACCCGAATTTGGTGAGGATATTGTTTTATAATTTACACTGTTGCTATTTATGGAAATTAATTCAGCCTGTAATTCGGCAAGTTTTGCATCAACCGAAAGTTCTTCACCAACTGCTAACTGACGAGCAGTAATTGCATCACGCAAATCTGTAAGAGCATCGTCAAAATCGCGTCCTATTGTTTCTCTTGAAGCAGTAATGAATGAAATACAAGCATCATCAATAAGTTTACTGTATGATGAAGGAGCATTTGTACCGATACCTACACGATTTTTAAGCTGACTGTAGTATTCAATTTCTTTTTCAAGCTCGTTAATGCGAACATAGGATGCGGCACTTTCAGCACTTGGAAACACAACAGCAACATCATCCCCGCTTGAAACTCGTTTACCGTCCTCTGCAATAGAAACAACCGTTCCACCCGAATTATTTGCTGTTATAAATGTTTCATCTCTGACTATAAATGCTTCTGTTTCAATTATGCTTTGCATATCACGATTAAGAGCAATTTCTGTTTTGTAAGGTGACGAATTCATCTGCACAACCTGATAAATGAAATAGCCGATAATAAATACACCTATAAGAGAATAAACAATATACTTTATCTGATTTTTATTTAGTTTATCCAATTTGAAATTCACTATTGTTTACCTCCTAAAAATTCATTTATCTTTTCGCAAACTGAATTGTACATTTCTGTTTCATCTTTGTAATCATCAGGATAAATCCAGTTTATATCTTCATTTTTACGAAACCAAGTAAGTTGTCGTTTGGCATAATGTCTTGTTTCCTGCTTTAATTTTTCAACACATTCTGAAAGTTCCTTTTCACCTTTAAAATATGGTGCTAATTCTTTATAACCTATTGCCTGACAAGCAGTAGTGTCTGAAGATGTGTTATAAAAATCTTTCGCTTCTTCTAAAAGACCATTTTTGAGCATTATATCAACTCGTCGGTTGATTCGGTCATAAAGCACATCACGGTCCCGATAATTTATGCCAATATAAAGCACATCATATGGTGATTCTTCTTCACGGGAAAGAACTTTCTGCTCTGTCATTGTCTTTCCTGTAAGTTTATAAATTTCAAGAGCACGAATAATTCGACTTTTGTCCTTAAGATGTAATCTTTCTGCTGTTTCGGGGTCGATTTCACGTAAAACTTCGAGCATATATTCTGCACCTTTTTCATCAAAAAGGTCAGTCAATTCACGTCTTATTTCTTCGTTGTTTTCTTCCTTTGAAAACTGAATATTCTGTAAAAGTGAATCAATATAAAGACCTGTTCCGCCTGCTATTACGGGAATGTCGCCCTCATTGTGAATTTTTTCAATACATTCGTTTGCAAGTTCCACATATTCTGCAACGCTGAATTTTTTATCTATAGGCTGAAAACCGATAAGATGATGCTTTATTCCCTGCATTTCATCCTGAGTCGGTTTAGCCGTTGCTATATCCATTTTTTCGTATATTTGCATTGAATCGGCAGAAACAACTTGTCCCGAAAACTCTTTTGCAATATTTATTGACAAAGATGTTTTTCCAGAGGCTGTCGGGCCTACAACTGCAATTACGGGAATTTTTTTCATAAATTATACCCTACCAAACTGTTTTTCAAGTTCGTATTTTGAAAGTTCTATCATAACAGGTCTACCATGAGGACAGAAACGAACATCATTATCGTTTACAACCTGTTTTGCAAGCGCTAAAAGTTCTAAATCAGAGCTTTCATCCCCTGCTTTAATGGCACTTCTACACGCAACATTATGGTATATCCAGTCAAGATGTTCATTCGTTATATCACGACGGTTTTTAATTATGTATTCTGCAATTTCACCAATAAGAGGAATTATTTCACAATCCTCCAAATCCATA
>JAZSKT010000106.1:0-30141 GCA_045534995.1 Candidatus Fimenecus sp. | reverse complement strand
TTTTGGTAGTAGATTCGAAAAAGACGATACTTTAAGGCTTTCACTTCTGGTGAGAGATGTTTTAGAGGACAGGGGATATACGGTTGTTATGACTCGTGATGATGATAGCGACGTATCCCTTGCCGAAAGATGCAAAATTGCAAATAAGGCAAGAGCGTCGCTTTTTGTTTCCATTCACAGAAATTCAAGTTCATCACCGTCTGCAACGGGTGTTGAAATGTGGGTTCATTCCTCAATGCCTACCGACGACCAACTTTTGGCACAGAACATACTTGACTGTATTGATGCTGTCGGTATTTCAAAAAACAGGGGAATACATAAAGGCTACCGTGACGGTGAAACTATGAATTACTACATAAACCGAAACACAAAAATGCCGTCTGTACTTGCGGAAATAGGGTTTATCTCAAGTAAGGACGACAATGAAAAATATGATGAAAATATCCATAAATATGCAAAATCAATTGCCGACGGAATAGAAATGACACTTCTCGAAATGAACGGAGAATAGTATTTCTTGTGTCTTTTTTGTCGTATTTTATGGTGTAAAATGACCTTGAATTATGTTTATGATAATTGTATAATGAAAATGTTGAGGTGATACAATGGAACTTAAGTTTAATAATGGTAAATTCAGAATTATGCAGATTGCCGATGTTCAGGACACACAAAGAACATCCGATGCAACTGTTCGTTTTATCCGTGAGGCACTTAAAAAGGCACAGCCTGACCTTGTTGTTTTTACAGGTGACCAGGTTAAAGGCTATGGTTTCAACCTTATGGGTGGTGACAATAAAAAGAAAGTCACGGAATGTATAAATAAATTCCTTACACCACTTGACGAAACAGGTATTCCGTTCACTTTTGTTTTTGGTAATCACGACGACCAGGCTTTTTCGATTTCCAAAAAAGAACAGTTTGAAATTTATAAATCACACGAAAACTGTATAGCATTCAATGCTGATGATGAGATTGACGGATATTGTAATCATAACCTTGAAATCAAAGGTGATGATGGTCAAACAAAGCTTAATGTTTATCTTGTGGACAGCCTTACTGCTACTCTTGACGGTACTTGCGACCACGTTCACGAAAATCAGCTTGAATGGTATAAGAATACAAGAGATAAACTGAAAGAAGAGAACGGAGATTATGTTCCGTCAGTTGTGTTCCAGCACATTCCTGTAAATGAGATTTACGAGCTTCTAATTGAAGTGCCTAAAGGAACACCAAACAGCGCTCAGGGATTCCGTGAATGGGAGGGGAAATATTTTTCTGTAAATCCTGAAATGGTAACTGTTGATGACCGTACATTTATCGGCGAAACACCAAGTGTTCCAAATGAAAATGGCGGACAGTTTGAAGTAATGAACGAAAAAGGCGATGTGTTCTTAATGCTTTTCGGACACGACCACAATAATTCATTTATCGGTGAGTATAAAGGAATGAAATTGGGATATACCCAAGGTTGCGGATTTAATGTTTACGGTCCCGGAAAGAAAAGGGGAGTACGCCTTATTGATTTTGATGAGAATAACCCTGCTGATTTCAAATCAACCACACTTACGGTTGAAGACCTTGAGAATTTTAATGTAGGTAATAAACTTAAACACGGTTTTTATACCTACGCACCAACAAGTGTTGACGCTGTTAAGGATATTGCCAAGAAAAAGGTGCTTCCTGTTGCTGTTGCAACAACTGCTGTTTATGCAGTTTATAAACTCATAAAAAGAAAAAAGTAAAAAAGACAAAAAAATAAGCCATGCAATTGGATTTTCCAATCGCATGGCTTTTAAATTTTAATTAGTGGTCATGACCTGCGTGACTACCAAGATTATTTAAAATAATGTTAGCAATATGGTCATTTTCTCTGCCGAGTGTCCAGTTAATGAAGAAAGAATCTCTGTTAACGCTTTCGAAGCATTCATCAACTACCTTTGCAACGTTTTCTTCAATTTCTGCACCTGCAAGAGCAGTCTGAACAGCCTGATACCAAGCTCTGTTATGTTCTTTTACAAAGTACATAACGTGATAACCGTAATCGGTTTCAACGATATCTGTGTCGCCTGGTTTACGGCTTGCATCAAGTGACCAGTCTGTGAATGGCTTAACATATTGACCGTCATTCATAACTTTTTCAAAAAGACCGCCTTTTTCAGCTGAAGCTGTATCATCTGTCTTTTCTTTTGCAAGAGCAGCAAAATTATCTTCAGTTGGCTTCTTTAAGAATTCATCAAGAATTTCCTGAGCCTTAGCCTTTGTTGCAGCCTTTGTTGCCTCAGTGATGTTTTTAACTGTATTGCCACTTTCATCTTTTGATGATGTTGCAGTGCCATCTGTGTTCTTATCAGGGAACTTAGCGAGAATGTGTCTAACATCACTTGAGTAAATTGAAGTATCCTTATGTGGAAGAGTCTTCATCATTACAGCATAGAATTCACCGTTGCCACCGTCAACAACTGCAATGTCATTTGCTTTTCTTGCATCATCAAATGCCCATTTTGAAAGTTCTTCGCTGTACAATTGTGTAAGTTCAGAATATTTTCTGCCGGTTGCAAGTGTAGATGCATCAGGGTCTTTCTTACTTTTGTTGTCCTTAGTAAGGATGTCAACCTTTGCTGCTGCGATAAATTCTTCTTCGTTTGTTACTTTCTTAATGAAAGCATCTGCTGCTGCTTTTGCTTTTGCTTCAGCTTCCTGATGCTCTTTCTCGTGGTCTTCGCCTTCTGCGTGGCTATGGTTACTACCTAAATCAGCAACGAATTCATAAATTCTCAAGTCAACAATATCATAGTTATCTCTGTTAGCTTTGTATTCTTCGTTGATTCTGTCAGCAGTAACAGCGTTAGTAGTATCTTCAGTAACCTTTGCATAATACTTTTCAGCAAGAGTTGCTTCATTGTAGATGTTGAGAATTAACTTTTCTGTAACGCCACGACCGTATTGTGTACGGAGCCATCTGTCGAGAGAGAAGTCATTTTCCTTAGCAGAAGTACGAGATTGTTCAAGAATTTCATCATTTGCTTTAATTTCGTCTTCTGTAAGTTTAAGACCTGTTTCTTCTGCTTTAGTAGCACCGTATTTAGTATAAACGAGCTGATTCATTGCAGAGAACATTAATACATCCTGCCATGTTGGATTTTCAATATCACCTAAATCTTCATAAGTAACACCGGCAAAGTTTACATAATCTTCTGAATATGCCTGTTTATCAGGAGTTTTTGTATAGTCAAATCCTGTTGAGGAAAGACCCATACCTTCACCGTATTGGTCATATTGCATAGCAGTACTGAATACCTGTGACCATATCTGGAAGTAGTAATAGTTAATTTCTGCAAGAGAAATTTTCTTATCGATACCATCAATGGAAATCTTTACTGTCTTTTGTGGTACATCAAAGAAATTGAGCACACCAACGATTGCACCAAGACCGATAATAACAGCAAGAACAATTGAAATAACTTTCTTTGCCATTTTTGTAGCCTTTATGCTTTTAGGAGATTTTTTTGCCTTTTTAGCAGAAGCCTTTGCGAGTCTTTCCTTGCGTTCTTCGCGATAAAGCTCTGCCTGAGTTTTGTTGTTGTTTTCCATGGGAAAAACCACCTTTTCGAACATTTTTGCTTTTTAAATGAAAAAAGTATGCTGTAAATTACATACTTTTTCACAATAACACATACATTTTATACTATTTTACGTAAATATACAAGAGTAAAAATAAAATTTAACAATTTGTACAAAAAAACACCTTGTTTTTTGACAAGGCGTAATGGGGGAGTAAGTATTTGTATTTTTAATTCTGAAATTCAATAACTTTTTGCGTTTTTTTATTGTAAATTGGAAAAATATATTATATAATCAAAGGTAAATATGAACCATTGGTGAAACTTATAAATGAGGAGACTATTTTTATGAAAATTATGGTTTTTGACGTTGGCGGTACTGCCATTAAATATGGTTTGGTTGACGAGAACTTTGAAGTTATCTTTTCAGAGGAGTTCCCAACAAACACATATAAAGATACTGACAATATGGTTTTGAGAGCCATGGAAGCAAAACTCAAGGAATATGCAGGTCAGTATGATGCAGTTGGTATTTCAACAGCAGGTCAGGTGAATTTTGAAACAAGTGAAATCAATGACGGTGTTGGTAATATTCCTAACTATAACCATACAAATCTCCGTAATGCTTTTGAGCCACAGTTCAATGTTCCTGTTGCAGTTGACAACGATGTAAACTGTGCAGCTATCGGTGAAGCTCATTTTGGTGCTGCTCAAGGGGAGAACGACTTCCTCTGCCTTACTTACGGTACGGGTGTTGGTGGATGCATCTATATCAACGGTGACGTTTACCGTGGTTCAAAATATGCCGGTGGTGAGTTTGGCCATATGGCAACTCATAAAGACGGAAGACCTTGTACTTGTGGCAGAATCGGCTGTTATGAAGCTTATGCTGCTTGTCGTGTTTTCACAAATGCAGTTTCAGAGCGTATGGGAAGACCAATGAACGGCAGAGAGATTTTTGAACCGGAAAATCTTAAAAATCCAATTATTATTGAAGAAATTGATAAATGGGAAGACGAAATTGCATTAGGACTTCGTAATCTTTGCTACATCTTTAATCCAAGCCTTATTGTTCTCGGTGGTGGCATTATGTCAGAGGATTTGCTTATAAAAGATATCCGTGAAAAAGTTGATGCACAGGTTGAAGGTAACTATAAGCATGTGCGAATTGAAAAAGCACAGCTTCGTAATAAGGCAGGTATGCTTGGTGCTGCATGGCTTGCAAGTGAAAGATTAAAAACTTGGAGGTAAATAAGTATGTTTTTAAGAAAACCATTCCCAAAAAATGTTGATTATTATAAAATTCCTTTGGTGGATTTGAGTGTAATGCCTGAAAATACACCTGAGGAGCTTAAATATCTATATAATTATTCAGTAGTTGATGACCACACAGCTTATCTTGGTCATCCTGATTCCGTGCTTCTCAATAACGGTGATATCCTTACTTTTTATCCGAAAGGACACGGTAAAGGAGCAATAATCTCAAAAATCAGTGATGACGGCGGAAAAACGTATAATAAAACTATTGAGAATCAGCCTGCATCCTGGGAAAAATCTCTTGAAACACCAACAGTTTACCGTTTGCAGTTCACAAACGGTGAGGAAAAGTTGATTCTTGTTTCTGCAAACTCAAAATGGCCCGGAATGTCAACTCCGGGTGGTTTCAACAGTTCAATCTCTCTTGACGAGGGTAAAACATGGACAGAGTTCAAGCGTGTGTGGGATAAGGAAAGTGAAATGCCTTTAATTCCTGTTGTTGCTATGGCTTCACTTACACGACTTAAGGAAAACGGCGAGTTTGTTGATAAGTGGATGGGTATTTTCCACGACAACAGTTTTAAAAACTATAAGTCAATTCTTACATTTGATGAAAATGGTGATTACCATTGGTCAAAGCCTGAAAGATACCTTAAAAAGTATCGTAAATATGAAACATATTGTGGTATTTGTGAGGTTGAGTGTATTCGTTCTGACGGTGGTCAGGGTGACGAGCTTTGCCTTCTTGCACGATGCAATAAAAAGAGAAATACAAGTCTTTTATTCTTCTCAAAAGATGAGGGTAAAACTTGGTCAAAGCCTGTTGAAGCACCTGTTACTCTCAACGGTGAGCGCCATAAGGCTGAATATACCGCTGACGGCAGACTTTTCATCACATTCCGTTCAATTGAGCGAAATCCTGAAATGGTTGCAAAAATGCGTAAGGACGGCGGTTTGAAAACTTGGTATTCTGAAGGCTGGATTGCATGGGTAGGTACTTATGATGACCTTAAAAACTGCACAGAAGGTCAGTACAGAATAAAAATTGCTCATACATATCTTGACCATCAGAAAGAACCTTCACTTAGTGCTAACGGTGATACAGGTTATTGCGGAAATGTTGTACTCAACGACGGCACAATCGTAACTGCTTCATACGGTATTTTCTCACCTGAAGAAAAAGCAGAGGGTAAATATGATACAGATAAAGGTAAGCAGAAGCGCAAAACTTCCATTGTATCAAAACGCATTAAACTTTCTGATGTTGAAAAGTTAATAAAATGACTAAAAAATATTACTGAGTAGTGGTTTTTCGTTTTTGACAATATGCTCAAGACGATTAATAGCTTTTTCAGATTCTTGTTCAAGCCTTTCCATGTTGCCTTGTTGGGCATACACGGGGAGGCTTTTTACTATTTCTTCGAGTTCATCTGTTTCGGAGTGAGGAGTAAATGTTTCAATTTTTCCGTGAATATCTTCCCAAAGCTTGACGGTATGTTCTGCCTTTTGTTGTGCCGTTGCGATATTGCCTTCTCGTGCAAAAGAAGAAACCTCATTTAAACTGTTTTTGAGTTCGTTACAGGTGTCGTTGATAATGTAAAAACCTACAAAGCATAAAATAACTACCGAAATCAGTGCTGTAATAGCAAAAATTGTTCTTTTCATTTGCCGTCCTTTCCGATAACCGTTATTTTTCCTTTTTTATCAACGGTCATCAAAAGAGTGTTTTCAACGGCAATTTTCTCTTTTTTCAGCATTTTGTTAAATTTCTCTTCAGTCAGATTACAATCTTGAAATTCATTTTTCATAACAGTTCCGTCAATGATAACAGAGCAGGGAAGTCCCGTGTTCTCTGTTTTTATTTTTAAGTCCTCTCTCGTCACAGTTTCATATTCCGGCTTAAGCATAACACTCATTGAACCGTTTGTTTCAACAACGGCATATTGTACTTTTGAAATATCAAAAATGTCTTTTTGACGGAGTGCTTCAAGAACATCATCAATGGTAAAACGCAGTTTTTTTATCTGTTTCAAATCTAACTTTCCGTCTCGAATGACAACAAGAGAATGACCTTGAATAACCGTGCGGATTTTCACACTTTTAAGGCTGATTACAGAAATCAATATTTCAAAGCCTACCAGTACAAGTATAGGGATAATTGTATTTGTCAGTGGAATATCATTGTCTTGCATAGGAACTGCAATTATTTCTGAAAGCAGAAGTGTGATGACAAGTTCGGTGGGTTGAAGTTCACCGATTTGCCTTTTTCCTAAAATTCGCATTGTGATAACAACCATAATGTAAAGAATTACAGTTCTTATTAAAGTTACAAACATAAAATCACCATTTTTATCTTTGCCCCAAACAGAAGTAATATTCTGTAAACATTGGTAAATGATAAGAGTGGTGATTTTTTTATGAGCGAAAATTGGTTAGAGAAAAAAGTTGACGAAATAACAGTAACTGTCGAACAAAATAATGAGAAAAAATATATAGATACAGATTTGCAAAAGAATGTATCATATTTTAAATCACAATTCGGCGAGTCCTTTGATGTTAAATACAGAAAATATAATGCACAGGGCAAAGAAATTTACTTTATTATGGTTGACGGAATGTGTAACAGTTTACTTGCCACAGAGCAGGTGATTTTACCTATAATCGAAGCAGATTTTACTGACGAAAAAGGTGATAAGCTTATCCATTCTGCCGCTGACAAAGTTTCGGCAAGTATTGATAAAACAATTACAACCGATATTGATGAAGCAATCCGTGAAGCCATTTACGGCAGTATTATAATGCTCACACAAGACGCTCATTTTGCTGTGGCATTCGGTGTTCAGGGCTTTCCCAAAAGGGCAGTTCTTGAGCCTACCGCCGAAATGCAGGAAAGAGGCTCTCGAGAGGGTTTTGTTGAAAGTTTTAAGGATAATGTGACCATGATAAGGCGACGGGTGCGAAGTCCTGTTTTTAAAACACAGATTGTGGAAGTGGGAAACACAAGCAAAACCCGTGCCTGTGTTTGTTATATGTCCGACAGAGTGGATAAAAAAATGCTTGAAAAGGTTGTTGAAAGATTGAAAAATGCCACAGTTGATACGGTGCTGGGTTCGGGATATATGCAGAGTTTTCTCGATACAAAATATCCGTCACTTTTCAGCGGTGTGGGATTTACGGAAAGACCTGACGTGCTGACGGCGAAAATCAGCGAGGGAAAAATCTGTATTATCATTGACGGAACGCCAAATGCACTTATTGTGCCTTATGTTTTTGTTGAGCATTTTCATTCAATGGACGATTATCTGAAAAGACCGTATTATGCAACATTTATCCGTATTCTTAAAATTGTTTCATTTCTTTTCAGCGTATTTTTACCGGGACTTTATGTTGCCATTTGTACTTTTCATCAGGAAATAATACCTGAAACAATGATTTTCGGAATAACGGGACAGGAAAGCAGAACACCTTTGCCCGTAATGTTTGAAGCACTTTTCATTCATCTCATTTATGAAATTGTCCGTGAGGCAGGACTTCGTATGCCAAAGAGTGTCGGTCACGCTATTTCCATTGTAGGTGCGTTGGTAATTGGTGAATCGGCGGTTACCGCAGGTATAATTTCAGCACCAATGCTCATAGTTGTGGGACTTACCGCAGTAAGTTCCTTTGTGGTTTCGACTCTTTATGAGCCTGTTGCGGTACTTCGTTTTGCATTTATTATTGTAGGTGGACTTACGGGATTTTACGGAATAATGCTGTGCTTTGCGGCAGTTCTTATCAATGCCTCCGCAATAAACCCTTACGGTGTACCATTTACATCACCTTTGTCACCGACGAAAACAGGTGCATGGCGTGATATGTTAATTCGTACTGATTGGAAAATTATGGGCAAAAAAAGAATGCAGGTAAATAAAATGGAGAAATAGAATGGAAATTTCAAAAGGAAAAATCAGCGCATTTCAGTTTTTTGTAATGCTATTTTTATCGAGAACGCTCACAACGGTAACATATCTATCTTCTTATACGGAAAATATCAGACTTTCCGATATGTTTGTGCAACCAATATTCAGAATTATAATCGGCACTTTAATTATGTTGCCTGTGTATTTTCTTTACAGAAAGCACAAAAATAAAAATCTTCTTGAAATAATAAACAGTAAATCAAAAGTCCTTACAAAGTTTGTTTCTGTTGCTTTTATATTGTATTTTTTCTATTTTACGGTTGTCACAATAGCAAGGCTTGACCTTTTTGCAGGGACAATCGTATTCCCTGAAACAGATGTGGATTATATGCTTGCTTTTGCGGTTATCCTTTGTTGTTACGGGGCATATCTGGGCTTTGAGGCTCTGGGCAGAAGTTCGGTAATTTCTGCGGTGTTTGTAGTCCCTGCATTGATTTTCATTATGCTGACTCTTGTAAAAAAGGTAGATTTACTGAATTTAACACCGATTTTTTATAATGGTGTAATGCCTGTGGTAAAGGTGGCAGTTGATTCTGTGGGACAGACGGTGGAATACGGAATAATCGCACTTATGTTACCGAGAGTTACGGGAAATGTTAAAAAAGGATTCTTCCTGTGGCTTATTTCACAGACAGTTTTAATGGCAGTTATGTTCTTTTTTGCTTGTACCGTTATGGGGAATTTTGCATCTACTCAACTTTTTCCATTTCATACAATGGCTTCCGTTGCGGAGTTTTCAATGTTCAGCCGACTTGATGCCATTTTTACGGGTGTATGGATTATGTGTGCATTTATTAAAGCAGGATTGCTCATATTTTTACAAACAGATATTCTCACAACTTATTTCGGCAGATTCAAAAGAATTCATTATCTTGTTGTAATCGGCTTAATCACAATAATAGCAAATCTTCTTATCTCACAGCAGGTCGAATGGTTCACAATAATTGACAACAGCATTATAAAAATAATAATTACGGGAATTTCGGTTGTGATTATTCCTTTGTCTGTATTGTTTTTCACAAGAAAGGGGACTGACAAATGCGAAAAGCAGGCATAGTTTTATTAGCCTTTCTTTTAGCCTTTTACACATTTAATTCAGAAGAAATTTATAAAAAAGACATACGAAACAGGCTTGTAATTCAGGGGATAGGCATAGATATTCTCAAAAACGGAAAATATTCCGTCACAGTTCAGGCAATCGACACAAATGCGCAGTCTGCAACATCCTCTGACGGTGCATCTCAACCGCCGTTAAAAGCGTATAAGACAGAGGGTGACACTATTTATACTGCAATAAAAAGTGTTACGGAAACAGAGGGCAAAATACCTCTTTATTCCCAGAACAGAATAATAATTCTGGGGAAAAGTATAACGAAAGAAAATATGGCAGACGTAATCGACTTTTTTGTCCGTGATGTGGAAAACAGTTCATCTGTTTATATTGCTGCCGCCGAGAAAACTGCAGGTGAAATTTTAGAAGCAAAAAACGGTAAGGAATATATAAGTGCAAGGAGTATTGAAACAGGTATAAGTTCCTATGAATTTGACGCGCGAATTTTCAATATGCAGTTATATGACCTGATTAACAGGTACAATTCAAGCACAAAGGATTTTGCGTTGCCGCTTCTTTCACTTAAAGAAAAAGACGGTGAAAAAAGTGTTGAGATTTCGGGAACGGCACTTTTTAACAGTACAAAATATCGTGAAAAAATCTCAAAAGACGAAACAGTATTTATGAATATCCTTTATGACAGAGTGAATAACACCGCATTAGCATACGATTATGAAGAAAATAAGAAAGTATCACTTAATATTGTCAGTTCAAAAACAGAAAGAAAAGTCACTATGAAAAATGGTCAGCCTGTTTTTAAACTCAAGGTGAAAATGCAGGCAGATATTTCGGAAATCAGCGGTGGTGTTTCTTCTCGGATGGAAACAGAAGAAATAGAACGGATAAGTCTTGCCGGAGAAAAATATGTTGAACAGCAGACAAAGAAAATGATTTATTCTCTTTATGAAAAGGACAACAGCGATTCTGTGGGACTTGCAAGGCTTTTATATATCTGTGAAAAAGATTTCTTTAAAAATAACGAAAAAAATCTCGACTCCGGTTTGCAAAACAGCGTTTACGAAGTCGAGGTTGAGTTAAAGATAAGACGAATAGGTCATGAATTTGTCGTTTAATATAATTCGCCCGTATTATTATCAAAGCAAAGACGTTTTTCTTCACCATTCTCAAGATATTTGATTTCAATAAGGTCTTTTGTAATGAATTCAGCAGAGAGAACTTCAGGTTGACCATTGTTGAAGATATTTAACAACACATCCGTTTTTTCGCGGTTATAGTCATCAACATTATCAGATGTGAAAAGCAGACTGCCGAAAATATGGTTAATGGTAGCAGAGATTTTTCTCTGTGTAAAGCCCATTGTCATATTGTTGTCACGAAGCAAGAATACATCAGGGTCGTTTGCGAATGCTCTGCCGTCAAGACCACGACGGAAGATAGTATTCCAAAGAGTTGTTCGTGTACAAACATCTTCAAGATGTACCTTGAATTTATTCCATTCAAGACCGATGTCAGCACCGATTCGGCAATAGTCCACTTTACCGAATGCAGGATGGAGTGGTACACCGCAACCGAGAATAAGCTTGTCACCAACACATTCACGGATAAAGTCCATTGCTTCACACATTAACTGTCCGCGTGACTTACCGTTTCTCGGAACGACACATGCTGAATAGAGAAAATCGAGTTTTACCATATCATATCCCCATTCGTGGAGAACAACATTGAAGAAGTTTCGGATATATTCCCTTACTTCTTCTTTTTCTATGTCAAGACCGTAAAAATTACCCCAATTCAAGCCACAGAGAACTTTTTTGCCGTATTTATCATGTATAAGCCAATCGGGATGTTCTTTTGCAACCTGTGATTTTAACTGAGCAGAAAGTGGAGCAAGCCAAAGACCTGCTTTCATACCTTTTTCGTGAATTTTATCGGCAATATATTTCATTCCGTTGGGAAATTTTTGACCATCAATGCTGAGCCAGTCACCAACTGCTGTCTGGTATCCGTCATCAACCTGGAAAATGTCGATTTTTGCCTGGACTTTTGAAAGTGCTTCAAGGTCAGTAACAACAATATTCTCGTTGATATTTGCATAGTAGTTATACCATGTTGTGTAACCGTTTGTTCTGCCCACTCTCGGTGCAGGAATATTCATAGTTTCAAAATATTTGTCATAAACCTGCTTTTCGTCACCTTGATAATGAATTACATCAAGGAGAGTATATTCGCTATTTAAAGTTACACCCTCAAGGTCACGTTCAAAAATAATTTCTTCATCAGGCACATTTGCACGGATTATGGTATATCCGAAACGCTCATTCAATGAACCGAAAAAGTCAAAATCATTTCCGTTACGGACATAACCATATGAAAAACCATGAAAACAACCTTTTCTGCGGTCATATTTAACAAAATTATAGTCACCGTAAGGAGATGTAGGCAATACTCGTCTGATTGCTTCCTGAGTAAGATTTAAACGGAGAGGTTCATCGTCAATGAAATGCTCACGACACTCTGTCCAGGACTGATACCCGTTAAGGAAAATGCGAGAATTACTACGGAAACCGTATGGTACAGTCATACTGAATTTAACATTTTCCATAGGACAAATGGGGAAAATGTCAAGTTTAATATGATTTTCCAAAGCAACATATTTAATGTTGAAATGCTCTGTTTCAAAGACATTTGTTTTATAAAGAACTTTGTCAACCATATATTCAAGATTTATTTTAAAGCGTTTCATCTTCGAACATCTCCTTTTACTTCATATAAAAATTATAAGTTAATATGTGAGAAAAAGCAATATGTAAAAAGCAAATTCTATGTTGATTTTCAATTGACACTATTTTTATTTTGTTGTACTATTATTATATATAATTATGTCTTTTTAAGGAGTATAAATTATGGATATTAAAGCACTTTTTGAGTATTGGTGTACCTTTGATGAGGATACAAAAAATGAACTTTTGAGGTTAACTGACGAAAAGGAAATTGAGGATAGATTTTATAAGGAATTGGAGTTCGGCACAGGCGGTCTTCGCGGAATTATGGGCGCAGGACCAAACCGAATGAACAGATACACAATCGCAAAGGCTACAAAAGGCTATGCAGATTATTTAAAAAGTCGTTATGACGATGAAATCAGCGTTGCAATCGCTTACGATTCACGAAACAACTCGCAGTATTTTTCACAAGTTGCCGCAGGTGTTCTTTCTGCAAACGGAATCAAAGTTTATATTTATGATACTTTAATGCCGACACCTGTGCTTTCATTTACTGCAAAGCATTTAGGTTGTAACGGTGGTATTGTACTTACTGCAAGTCACAATCCAAAAGAATATAACGGATATAAAATCTATGACGAAAAAGGCTGTCAGTTAGTGCCACAGTTTGCAAGTCAGGTTATTGAATTTGTAAATGCAGTTACAGATTTAAAATCAGTTCAGGTTGATGATTTCGACAATGCAGTAAACGAGGGTAAAATCGTTGTAATCGGTGAAGAAGTGCTTGACGAGTTCCTCAATGAAGTTAAAAAGCAGTCAATATACCGCGAAAAATCTGACCTTAAAATCGTTTATACTGCTCTTCACGGAACAGGTAATATTCCTGTAAGAAAAGCACTCGAAGGAATGAATGTTTCAATAGTAAAGAGTCAGGAATTGCCTGACGGTAATTTCAGCACGGTTCGTTCACCAAATCCTGAAGAAAAAGATGCTTTAACTCTTGGTATTCAACAGGCAAAAGAAGAAAATGCAGATTTGGTACTCGGTACTGACCCTGACTGTGACCGTGTTGGTACTGCTGTGCTTCATAATGGTGAATATGTTCTCGTTACAGGTAATCAGATTGGTGCTTTGCTTGTAGATTTTGTGCTTTCACACAAGAAAGATACATTAAACGAAAAATCAACTCTTGTAAAGACTATTGTTACAAGTGAGGTTGGTGCAGATATTGTAAGAAGTTATGGACTTCAAGTGGTTGATACTCTTACAGGCTTTAAATATATCGGCGACCAAATCGGCAGATATGAAGTAAACGGTGACAAGGAATTTGTAATCGGTTATGAGGAATCTTACGGTTACCTTGTAGGCACTCACGCAAGAGATAAGGATGCTGTTGTTTCTTCAATGCTCATTTGTCAGATGGCAGCGTATCACAAAAATAACGGCAGAACTCTTATTGATGCTCTTAATGAAATCTATGCAAAATTCGGTTTCTATCTTGATGTACTTGATACTTTTGTGCTTAAAGGTAAAGACGGTGCTGAAAAAATTCAGAGCATTATGACAAATATGCGAGAAAACGGTAAGTCGCTTTTCGATAATATCCGTGATGTTCTTGACTATTCAAAGGGAATAGGGGATTTGCCAAAGGAAAATGTGCTTAAATATACATTTACAGACGGAAGCTGGATGGCAGTAAGACCGTCAGGCACAGAGCCAAAACTTAAAGTTTATTACTCAATGTGTGGCGAAACAAGAGAAATTGCAACGCAGAAATTAGAAAATATCCGAGCAATTTTAAAAAATGTAATTGAGGGATAATTATGAGAGATTATATCAACACAGTTATAAAGCCCAAACTTCAGGGTGACGGTGGCGAAATTGATTTTGTGTCATACGAAAACGGTGTTCTTACCGTGCTTTTGCAGGGTGAATGTTCAAAATGCCTTATTGTTGACCGCTGTCTTCAATGGATTGAAAGCGAAGTTATGCGTGATATGGGCGAAAGTGTAAAAGTAATTGCACAGAAGAAAAAACCGTTTTTCTGGGACAAAGACTAAAGTTAAGGTGGTGAGTGTGATTTATGGCACATATTAAAGTTGTAAGAAGAAGTATGCGTCCTGAAGAATGGACAGATTTGCGCTTCGGTTGGCTTAAAAGATACATATATGAAGAAAAATATGAAATAGAAAATCTTAAAGTGCGTGATGCTCGTCAGGTTGCAGAAATGCAGTACGAGTATTATCCCGAAGGATGGCGAAATCTTCGTAAAGGAGATATGTACTTCACTCCCGACGGAACTGCATTTTTTGAGGCAGAAGTTGAAATTCCGCAGCACCTTCGCGGTAAAGAACTTTGGTTTTCACTTAAAACTGCTGCCGAAATTATCGTTAAGGTAAACGGTAAATATGTTGGTGGTGTTGACCCTAACCGTGACAGAATTCTTTTAAGTCCATACATAAATTCAGATGTTCTTCATTTTCAGATGGAAGGCTATAACCGTTCAAAGCCTGATGACGAAAGAAACCCTGAATCACTCTCGGTTCGTGGTTGTCGTCAGATTTTTGAGGGTGCATATCTTGCTACTATAAATCACACAGTTCTCGACTTGGTTTATGACCTTGAACTGCTTTTAGATATTGCAAAAAGTGACCTTTTCAATGAGGATTATAGAGGATTTTTAAACCGTGAAATCAACAATGCACTTAATCTCATAGATTTTGACGAGTTGAAAACAGAAGATGTTGCAAGTGCTAAAAAATACGTTGATGATGTAATTTATGCAAATGATGATTACAAAGGCAACGGTGATGTGGCACTTATTGCACATTCGCACCTTGATATTGCATATTATTGGCGTCGTATTCACTCTGTCCAGAAAAATCTCCGTACAATTCTTATTCAGTTACGACTTATGGACAGATACCCTGACTTTAAATACACTCATACTCAAGCCTTTACATACGAAATGCTTGAAAAGTATTATCCTGATGTTTTTGAGGAATTGAAAGAGAAGATTGCAAAGGGTCAGTTTGAGCCTGTTGGTGCTATGTATGTTGAGCCTGACTGCAATATTCCTTGTGCCGAAAGTCTGATTCGTCAGTTTATGTACGGTCAGCATTATTTCCGTGAAAAATTCGGCAAGACAGTTAAAAACTGCTGGTTGCCTGATGTTTTCGGTAACAGCTGGATTTTACCGCAGATTCTTAAAAAGAGTGGTGTTGACTACTTTGTTTCAAACAAAATGTCAACCTGGAACGACACAAACCGTTTCCCACACAACAACTTTATCTGGAAAGGTATTGACGGTAGTGAGGTTTATGCTTGTGTACCGCCAACACATTTTATAACTTGGAATATGCCGTCACAGATTCAGGAAAACTGGGAAGCATATCAGGACAAAAACCAAGGCGGACAGACTATGTCTATGTTCGGCTACGGTGACGGTGGCAGTGGCTGTACCGAAGAAATGATTGAGGTTATGCACCGTTTTAAGAAACTTTCAATTATGCCAAAAACCGAGCATACGGGCGGTCAGGAATTCCTTGAAAAGAACCTTAAGGATAATAAAAATCTTGCGAAATGGGACGGTGAACTTTATCTTGAAATGCACCGTGGTACATTTACTACAAAATCAAAGATGAAGAGATATAACCGTCAGCTTGAATATAAACTCCGTGAAGCAGAAATTATCTCAACTCTCCGTCATCTTAAGGGTGCAAAATATCCTTACGAAGAAATTCGTGATATTTATAAAAAACTTCTTATAAATCAGTTCCACGATATTCTTCCGGGTAGCCATATCACACCCGTTTATCGTGATGCAATGGCAGATTATGAGGATATTGAACAGAGAGTGGATAAAATTATCGGCACAGGCGAACAGTATTTCAATTCGCTTAATTTCCCTCGTACACATCTTACATTTGTACCTGATGAAAACGGTGAAAGTGTTCGTTACGGCAAAAAAGGTAATTGGGTAATTCCAAATCTTCCACCACTTTCCTGTGGTGACATTGAATTTGAGGAATATGACGAAGAATGGCTTACAGTCGGCGAAAAGGTGATTACTCCATTCTACGAAATCGAGTTCAACACAGACGGTAGTATCGAGAGCCTTTATGACAGAAAACTCGGTCGTGAATGGGTTAACGGTGAATTCAATAAACTTAAACTTTATAAGGACAATCCGGGCGTTTATGACGCTTGGGACATTCTTCCCAATTACAAGGACAGAGAAGTAGAGGTTAAAATACTTTCACCACTCAAAACTATCGAAAAGAATTCGGAAGTTGTGTCTTTCGCGTGTACTCTTGCAACTGAAAAGAGTACATGGAAACGAATTATCCGTGTATTCCGTCAATCCCGTGGTATCGAAGTTGAAAATATCGTTGATTGGAACGAAAAACATATTCTTGCAAAGGCACAGTTTGACTGTAATGTGCTGACAAGAAAAGCAGTTTGCGACACAAGTGCAGGTTTTGTCGAGCGTGAAACTCACAGGAACACAACGTGGCAACAGGCTCGTTTTGAGGTTTGCCACCACAAATGGGTTGATATGGCAGAAACTGACGGTGGTATCGCACTTATCAACGATTCAAAATATGGCGTCGGACTCCTTGAAAATTCAATGAGTTTAAGTCTTCTTCGTGCAACTGTTCGTCCTGATGTTACAAGTGATTTGGGACATCACGAATTCAGTTATATGATTTATCCGCACGGTGACGACTTCGTGAAAGCGGAAATCAATAACATCGCTTTTGAATATAATGTTCCACTCGGAAAAGCAGACCTTACTTGCGAAAACTCTTTCGGTGAACTTTATATGCAGACAATGAAAATGAGCGAAAAAGGTCATATGATAGTTGTCCGTCTTTCCGAGCAAAACGGCAGACGCGGTAAAATCAAACTTGGCGGAAAAGTTAAACTTCTTAACTTCCTTGAAGATGTTATTGATGAAACTAATATCATTGAGTATAAACCATTTGAAATAATCACGATAGGAATTGAAGCATAATGAAAAATAAAAAACTTATTATTGTTCTTTCTCTTTTGCTCGTTTTGGCTTTGGGACTAATATATGTTTTCGCTGTTGAGCCGAAAATCCCACCAAAAGTATTGTCGCTTTCAGATGAAGGGTTACCAACAGAAGGTGTAAATCTTGTCGCACACCGTGGATTTTCAGCGGTAGCACCTGAAAATTCAGCGGCTGCCTTTCGTGAAGCGGGCAAAGCAAAGTTTTTTGCGGCGGAATGTGACATCCAACTGACTAAAGACCAGATGTGGATAGTTAATCACGATAGCGACATTAAGAAAATGACAAACGGTAAGGGCGAGATTTCACAGATGACATATGATGAACTGACGGAATTTACCCTTGACGGCGGATACCATTCAAAAGACTATCCGAATCAAAAGTTAATCACACTCGACGAATATCTTGACATTTGTGATGAATATAAGATAATACCTCAGATTGAAATAAAAAGCGGTAATAACGACTGTCTTGATAAAATCTTTACTGCCCTTGATAAGTTCGGGGGTATGAGAGAATCAGCAATTATCATTTCATTTGATGGGGACATTTTAAAGGGAATTCGTGATTTAGACAGTAAAATTGAAATTTGGTATCTGACACACGAGATAACAGATGAAGTGATTAAAGCTTGTCTTGAAAACGATTATGCAATCGGCTTTAACTGTAAAAAGTATGATGCAGAAATGATTAAAAAAGCACAGGACAAAAACATCAAACTTGCATCCTGGACAGTTGATGACCCGAAAATTTACAGAGAACTCTATGATTTAGGTGTTCGCAATTTCACAACAAACAGATTGACAAAATAAACATAAGACCGAGCAGAAAACTCTGTTCGGTCAATTTTTTTATTCTATTCTCCAATCAATTTCCGTCATACCACAGGATTTCAAAAACTCATTTGCTTTTTTGAAATGTCCGTTGCCGAAAAAACCGTTGTATGCTGAAAGTGGACTCGGATGTGCCGATTGAAGCACCAAATGATTTGGATTTGTAATAATTTTTGTCTTTGCTCTGGCATTTGCACCCCAAAGCAGAAATACCATTGGTTCAGGGCGTTGGTTCAAAAGCGAAATTACATTATCTGTGAAGATTTCCCAACCCATTCCTTTGTGGCTGTTTGGCTGACTTTCTCTCACAGTCAAAACTGTGTTCATCATAAGTACGCCTTGCTTTGCCCAATATGTAAGCTCACCGTGATTTGGAATTGGGTATCCGTATTCAGCGTGAATTTCCTTATACATATTCTGGAGTGACGGTGGGGGATTAACACCTTTCAGCACAGAAAAACAAAGTCCGTGAGCCTGATTTGGCTGGTGATACGGGTCTTGTCCTAAAATTACAACCTTAACATCCTTGTAGTCGGTGTATTTAAGGGCATTAAAAATGTTGTTCATATGTGGGTATATGGTCTGTGTTTTGTATTCCTGTACCAAAAATTTTCTCAAATTGAGATAATATGGTTTTTGGAATTCATCTTTTAAGAGAATATCCCAACTGTTATTAAACTGTACCATTTTTTAATCTCTCAATCATCATAAATGCAGATTTATAAATGTCACCACAACCCATTGTAAGGACTAAATCACCTGCTTTTGCATTATTTACAACATATTCGGCAACTTCTTCCTGTGTATTGAACCAAACTGAATCTGGGATTTTTTCTGCCAATTGTGACGTGTAAATATCATAAGTATTAACTTCACGAGAACCCATAATTTCTGTCATAACGCATCTGTCAGGAATTTTAAGCACATCAACAAATTCATCGAAATGCATAGCAGTTCTTGAATAAGTAAATGGCTGGAAAACTGCCCAAACTGTGTTATAACCCATTTTCATTGCTGCTTCAAGCGTAACTTTAAGTTCAGCAGGGTGGTGGGCGTAATCGTCAACAAAATCAATTCCGTTGTATGTGCCTAAATCTTCAAAACGACGACCTGCACCTTTGAATTCCTGCAATCCTTTAATGCAATCTTTAAATTCTGCACCTGAATAAATTGCAGATGCAATAGCAGCAAGAGAATTTAGTACATTGTGAATTCCGGGGATTGAAAGTTCCACATTACCTAACTTTTCACCCTTATACATCACATCAAATTTTGTGAATGCACCTTTATATTCTTCAACATTTTCAGCATAATAGTCATTTTTGCTATCAAAACCGAATGAAATCATCTCTTTACCCTTAATGTCCTTGATGGCTTTAAGGGTATTTTCGTCATCACCATTGTAAATTATTGCTTTAGTTGCTGACTCGGCAAATTTTGTAAAACTTAAAATAAGGTTTTCCATTGTCTTGAAATATTCAAGGTGGTCCTCGTCAATATTGAGAATAACTGCAACATCAGGACTCATTTTAAGGAAAGTATCCTGATATTCACAAGATTCCATAACGATAGTTTCAGTATTTCCAACTCTGCCGTAACTGTTTGTAAGTGGTAATTTGCCACCGATAACTGCAGACGGGTCAAGACCTGCAGAAAGCATTGTCTGTACTGTAAGTGAAGTAACTGTTGTTTTTCCGTGAGTTCCGCAGATGCCGATACAATTACTGAATTGGCGTGAAATCTCACCTAAAAGTTCTGCTCGTTGGAATGTGGGAATACCGCTGTCGAGTGCTGCTTTAAGTTCAGGATTTTCCTTTGAAATTGCAGCAGAATATACAACCATTTCAGCACCCTGGATATTTTCAGCACGCTGTCCCATCATAACCTTAATTCCCATTTTGCGAATACGGTCAACAATAGAACTTTCGTTGTTATCAGAGCCTTGGAGTGTATAGCCTTTGCTGTGAAGAATTTCAGCAAGAGGACACATACCGCTTCCGCCGATACCAATAAAATGTATTGTTTTTACAGTTTCTAAAACCTTTGAAATATTACTCATTTTTATCACCATTTTATATTATAGTATAAATTTTTAAAAAATTAAACACCTAATCACCATTTTTATAAAAAAACATACCATAGTAGTAGGCAAGGAGGATTATTTATGAGAAATGTAGTAATCATTGGTGGAGATAAAAGACAGAAATACCTTAAGGAATATCTTAGTGAAAAAGGATATAATACTTCTTCTTACGGACTTTTTGATTGGGACGACGATACGGATAAACTTAAAGGTATGATAGGTGAGAACTCCGTGATTATTCTGCCTTTACCTGCTACACGAAACGATAAAACGATAGTAATGCCTTTTTCAAAAAGAGAGATTTCCATTGACAGACTTATGTCACTTTTGGGTAAAAGAAATATTGTTTTTGGCGGAATAATAAAAGGCGAGTTGCTTTCACGACTCCGAGAAACAGAGATACCCTTTGTTGATTATTATGACAAGGAGTTTATAGAGAAAAATGCGGTCCTTACCGCATTTGGTGCATTGAAAATACTCCTCGAGCATATTGATTTCGCCTTGCCTTTAGGTAAATATGCAATTACGGGTTATGGCAGAGTAGCAAAGGAAACAGCATCTCTGCTTACAGCACTTTCTTGTGATGTTACTGTCTTTGCAAGGAGCATTTCCCAGCGTGAAGACGCCATGATTAAAGGTTGTAAAGCAGAGCCTTTGAGCCAACTTCCTTTTGAAGCGTGTAATTTTGATATTATTATAAATACTATACCTTGCCCAGTCATAGACGAGGAAACTATCAAAAATATGAAGAAAAGCTGTAAGATAATTGAACTTGCTTCTGCACCGTACGGACTTGATTTTGACACGGCACGAAAGCACTCAATAGATGTGGTAAAAGCGTTTTCATTGCCGGGCAAATACACACCAAAAACTGCAGGGGAGATAATAGGAAACAGAATATGCAACACCTTGCGTAAGGAGGAGTAAAATTGAGCAAAGAAACTGTGGGATTTGCACTTTGTGGGTCATTCTGCACATTTAAAAAGGCAATCCCACAAATGAAAAAGTTAGTGGATGAGGGATATAAAGTAATTCCCATTATGTCACATACAGCATATACGACAGATACAAGATTTGGAAAAGCAAGAGATTTCAATGAGCAGATTGAAGAAATATGTAAGGAAAATATAATTTATACAATTTCGGGTGCAGAGCCTATCGGTCCTAAAGAATTGCTTGATGTTTTAGTTATCGCACCCTGCACAGGCAACACTATCGGAAAACTTGCCAACGGAATAAGTGACACATCTGTTACTTTGGCAACAAAGGCACACTTGAGAAATCGACGACCTGTTATAATTGCAGTTTCCACAAATGATGCTCTTGGTACATCTGCGAGAAATATAGGAACACTGATGAATAGTAAAAATATTTACTTTGTCCCAATGGAACAGGATGATTATATAAATAAACCCAATTCCCTTGTGGCAGATTTTAAATATATTCCCGATACGGTAAGGGAAGTTCTTGCAACAAAGCAACAACCACAACCGACACTTCTATAAGTGTAAAGTTGAAAATAGAAAGTGGAAAACAATAAGAAAAAACGGTGAGAATTTTCTCACCGTCAGTTTTCCATTTTCTGTTTTACGTTTTACACTTTTTACTTTTGCTCAAAGAACACTTTGAATGCTCTGTATGCCATATAGACATCAAGTTTTGAAACAACTTCCATAGGTGCGTGCATTGAAAGTACAGGTACACCAAGGTCGATAGTGTCAATATCAAGATTTGCAACATACATAGCAACTGTTCCGCCGCCACCTGCGTCAACCTTACCAAGTTCGCCGATTTGCCATACCACATCATTTGCATTGAGCATTCTGCGGATTTTACCCATATATTCAGCAGATGCGTCAGATGTGCCACTCTTACCGCGGGAACCTGTGTATTTTGTAATAACAACACCGTTGTTCACAAATGAGCAGTTCTTTCTCTCACTTACTTCAGGGAATGTTGGGTCGAATGCAGCATTTACGTCAGCAGAAAGACATTCTGACTTTGAAAGCACTCTCCAAGGCTCTACTCCACCCATAACTGCCAAATCGTGAATAAAATATTTCATATATGATGAGTTAAGACCTGTGTTACCATCAGAACCGTTTTCTTCCTTGTCAGTAAGAACTGTAAGACAAGTGAATTCAGGATTTTCAATGTTGAAAATTGCCTGAGCAGCAGGATAAGCACAAACCTTGTCGTCGTGCCCGTAAGCACCGATAAGACTTCTGTCAAAACCAATGTCACGAGCCTTGAATGCAGGGACAAGCTCAAGCTCGGCACTTAAGAAATCGCCCTCTGTAATTCCGTATTTTTCGTTGAGAATCTTGATGATGTTAAGTTTAACCTTGTCAGAGCCTTCGTCTTTTGAGAATGGACGAGAACCGATAAGAATGTTGAGTTGTTCACCCTTGATGCCCTCGCTCATTGTCTGCTTCATCTGGTCTTGTGCCAAATGTGGAAGAAGGTCAGTTACACAGAATTGTGGGTCATTTTCGTCTTCACCAACATTAACCTTTACGCTTTCACCGTTTGCCTTAACAACAACACCGTGGAGCGCTAACGGAATAGCAGTCCATTGATATTTCTTGATTCCGCCGTAATAGTGAGTCTTGAAATATGCAAGAGAAGACTCTTCATAAAGTGGGTTTGGTTTTAAGTCAAGACGTGGTGAGTCAATATGTGCAGCAGAGATTTTAACGCCCTCGCTGATGTCTTTTTTACCGAAAATACAAAGGATAATTGCCTTACCACGGTTGTTAAAGTAAACTTTATCACCTGGGTTGTATTTCTTTGTGTTGTCGAATTCAGTATAGCCTTTCTTTTCTGCCTCTTTTACAAAAAATTCAACAGATTCACGCTCAATTTTTGCTTCGTCAAGATATTTTTTATATCCCTCACAGAAATCGTCAGCAAGTTTAACTGTTTCATCACTTACTGTTTCCATAGCGTGTTTTGGCTCATAAAAAAGTTCCTTTTTCATTTCGTTCATATCCATAATATTTTCTCCTTTCAAAAGGTTAATTTATAATTGAATTTGTGATATTATTGGGCGAATTTCAACATTTATATCATACGGAGGATAATTCCACAGGACAAAATCTGCTTTTTCTGTAAAAAAACTTTCGTCCTTTTGTGCATTGATTCTCTCTAATGCTTTTTCCTCTGTAATGTTATCTCTTTTGATTATTCTTTCAAGACGAATATCTTTAGGTGCTATAACTGCAACAGTAAAGTCGCAAAGTGCATCTTCACCACTTTCAAAAAGTGCAATAGCATCAATAATCACGCCACGATAACCTACTTCTTCAATATCTTTAATAATTGATTTTATTTCCTCGGTAACTGCAGGGTGAGTAATTTCACTGAGAGCATTTGTGCTTTCTTCGTCTGCAAAAGCACGAGAAGCGAGTAACGGTCTGTTAGTTGTGCCATCATCGTTAATGACATCATCACCAAATCGTTCTTTCAATTTATTTTTGACATCTTCGCTGTTGTTTATTACATCTTTTGCCACTTTGTCAGCATCAATGTGATAACAACCGTATGCCATAAGTTTTTTCGCAACGGTGCTTTTACCTGCACCCGTAAGCCCCGTAAGACCAATAATTTTCATCATATCACCTTGATTTTAAATCCCGCTGACCTTATGAGTCTGTTATATACTGCTAATCCCATACCTTTTGTGTCAGGACAACGGGCATAAACTTTTCGGGCGCCAATTTCGTCCAATTCACGCAACGCATCAAAAAGTCGTGCACTCTGACTATATCCGTCATTTTCATTTCCGTAGGGAATAGCAGAGCAAGAAAGATTTTTTTCTTCACCGTCAAACACAAGAGCAGTAACATTTTCTTCGCTTTCGCAAAGGTTTTTAAAGGTTTCAAAGTCACTTTTTATTATTGTTATGTCGGCACTTGGTGCATAATGCTTGTATTTCATACCGGGAGAAGATGCAACAGCACCGTCTTGAAGTTTGTTGAGAACTGCGTCGTCAACTGTGATTTCGCCAATTAACTCTGTCATTTCTTCAAGTGTTACACCACCGGGACGAAGAAGCCTTGGTGGATTTTCGGCAAATGAAATTACAGTTGACTCGACTCCGATTTCACAATTTCCACCGTCAATGATGAGTGGAATTCTACCGTTCATATCATCATATACATATTTTGCATTTGTGGGACTCGGACTACCCGAAAGATTTGCCGACGGTGCTGCAAGTGGCACACCGCAACTGTCAATAATTGCTCTTGCATAATCATTTTCAGGCATTCTCACAGCAACCGTGTCGAGATTTCCCGAAACCACATTTGAAATACGCTCACTCTTTTTCATAATCATAGTAAGGGGAGCAGGCCAAAAATGTTTTGCCATAATCTTAACCTTTTCGGGAATTTCCTTAACTAAAGGCTCTAAATTCTCGAACTTGCTTATGTGAACAATAAGCGGGTTGTCACTTGGTCTGCCTTTTGCCACGAAAATCTTTTTGACAGCATCTTCGTCAAAGGCATTAGCAGCAAGTCCATAGACGGTTTCGGTAGGGATAGCCACAACCTGACCATCATTTATGAGCCTTTTAGCCTCGTTTAATGCTCGTTCATATTCAGTTGTAATATCAATTACTACTGTTTCCATAATTTTTTACTCGTTTGCTTTAAGTTTTTCTGCTGTATCTGCTGTGATAAGTGCATCAATAATTTCGTCAAGGTCACCGTTCATAATCTGTTCGATTTTATAGAGAGTAAGACCGATTCTGTGGTCACTTACTCGACCTTGTGGGAAATTGTATGTTCTGATTCTCTCGCTTCTATCACCGGTACCTACTTGACTCTTTCTTTGACCTGCAATTTCAGCATCGTGCTTTGCCTGTTCAATTTCGAGAAGTCGTGAACGAAGAACCTTAAGTGCTTTGTCTTTATTTTTGTGCTGACTTCTCTCGTCCTGACACTCAACAACCATACCTGTCGGAATATGAGTAACACGGATTGCAGATGAAGTCTTGTTAACCTTTTGTCCACCTGCACCGCTTGAACGGAAAACGTCAATCTGTAAATCAGCAGGATTTAATTCAAAGTCAACATCTTCTGCTTCAGGAAGAACGGCAACAGTAACGGTTGAAGTCTGAATTCTGCCCTGACTTTCTGTTTCGGGAACACGCTGAACTCTGTGAACGCCACTTTCAAACTTAAATCTTGAATATGCACCGTCACCGTCAACGGAGAAAATAACTTCTTTGTAACCACCTAATTCAGTTGGGTTTTCAGAAAGTATTTCCATTTTCCAACCACGAGCCTCAGCATACATTGTGTACATTCTGAAAAGTGAATTTGCGAAAAGTGCTGCTTCTTCGCCACCTGCACCACCACGAATTTCAATAATAACACTGCGGTCATCATTAGGGTCACGGGGGAGAAGAAGGATTTTAAGTTCTTCCCAAGTCACATCAAGTTGTTCTTTTGCAGTTTCAAATTCTTCCTGCACCATCTCTTTGAAGTCCTTGTCCATTCCGCCTTCATCGAGGAGCATTTTTGATTCCTCAAAAGTGTCTTTATACCCCTTATACTCACGAAATTTTTCAACAACAGGAGTAAGTTGCTTCAATTCCTTCATTAACTTTGTGTATAATTGTTGGTCGCTGACAGTCTGTGGGTCACAGAGCTGTTCATTGACGCTTTCAAATCTTTCTTCAATACCTAATAACTTATCAAACATTTTCTGTTTCCTCTCGAATTACCTTTTTAATGTTTTTCTCGATTTTAACTCTCGGCACCATAACCTCACGGTCACATTTTACGCAACGGATACGAAAATCCATTCCCGCACGAAGAACTAAAAACTGATTTCCGCCACAGGGATGTGCCTTTTTCATTTCAAGAATATCGTTAACTCTTATATCCATAATTTTCACCATTATATATATTACCATAAACTGTAAAAAAATAAAATACTTTTTTTATTCTCTTTTCATCGTTTCTTTCATATTCTTTATTATCAATTTCAAAATAAAGGTGAGATATATGAAAAAATATTATCCTGAAGGAATTCTTTTTGAAAGTCGTCAGAACAAAAAATGTATGGAGTCCATAAGCAATCTTCGTGAATGCTTTTTTAATGAGAAAATATTAGAGGGGAAAGTCACTCTTTGCGACCGTGAGCATAATCTCTATGTGGATTTAGGCGTAATTCAGGGAATAATTCCCCGTGAGGAATGTGCCATGGGTATTTCTGACGGAAGTGTTCGTGATATTGCAATAATTTCCAGAGTAAATAAGCCCGTTGCATTTAAAATAATTGACTTTATGGATGATGAAACAGGGGTGAGAACTGCAATTTTAAGTCGTAGAAAGGTACAGGAAGAATGCACAGAGGAGTATATAAAGAACTTATCTCCCGGAGATATTATTGATGCTCGAATTACCCATAACGAGTCTTTTGGCTCATTCTGTGATATCGGTTGCGGGATTTCTGCGCTTCTGCCGATAGACGGTATTTCTGTTTCACGGATTCCACACCCTGATGTGCGATTTTCCGTGAATACAGTTATAAAGGCAGTTGTAAAAAACATTGATGAGCTTGGCAGAGTGACACTTTCTCATAAAGAACTTCTTGGCACATGGAAAGAAAATGCAGAAAAATTCAAAGCAGGTCAGACTGTGGGCGGAATTGTCCGTTCCATAGAAAAATATGGTATCTTTATTGAACTTTCACCCAACCTTGCAGGTCTTGCTGAGTATTCAAGTGATGTTCAGGAGGGCGATTCTGCAAGTGTCTACATAAAAAGCATCAATCCTGAAAAAATGAAGATTAAACTTTCCATTGTGGATAGTTTCCCTGAGAAGAATGCCCCTGCACCTGTCAAGTATTATTTTGACGGTGACCATATGGATTTCTGGCAATATTCACCCGAAACTGCAGAAAAAGTTATTGAAAGTGTGTTTTGAATGTTGTAAACAGGAAAAAACTGTGATAAAATGAACTCAGAATTTTAGTTCGGAGGGATTTTTATGAAAAAGAGAAAAATTCTAAGTGTTGTGATGTCACTTGTAATAGTATTCGCAACTTTAGTTCCTGCTTTTGCTGTTGAATGGAAGTGCGATTGCGGAACTGCACCTGTTGTTCAGGTAAGAGGTATCGGTGAAACTCTTTACGACGCTAATGGTAATGAGATTTTCTCTGCCCAAAATATTATCAAAGGTATTTTACCTGCAATTCCACAACTTACCAAATTCCTTTTAACTTGGGATACAGATGTCCTTGTTGATGGTCTTGGTAAGGCTGTCAAGAATATTTTCGGTCCTTTGTCCTATGATAACAACTTAAACCGTGATACAGTTGTTACCCTTAAAAATTATACAAGTGACCCTGTTGAAACTTACATTGATTTTGAAAATGAAGACGTGGGTTCAGAGTACATTCTCGGTCAGGCTGTTTATAATGAATTAGGTGAAAAGCATTCATATCTTTTCATTTATGACTGGACAGCAAATCCCTTTGATGTTGCTGATGACCTTAATCAGTTTATTAAAGAAGTAAAGGAAAAGTCAGGTCACGATAAAGTTTCTATCTGTGCTGAAAGTATGGGTGGATGTATGACAAATACATACCTTGCCGTTTACGGATATGACGATGTTGAAAATCTTGTTATGGCAAACTCTGCTTTCAACGGACTTGAAATGCTCGGTCAGCTCTTTATCGGAAATCCCGAAATTGACGGCCCTGCTCTTGGCGGACTTATTGCACAGAGTATTTACGGAAATGCTGAATATGCATCACTTATTCCTTATATTCCGCTTTTCAAAGACCTTGCAAATGTTGCAAATCGCCTTTTTGAAGTTGCAGGTGACAGAATTTATGAGGAAGTTTTAATTCCTGTTTTTGGATACCTTCCATCATTCTGGTGCTTTATCCCCGAATATCATTTTGAAGAAGCTGCTGAAAAAATGCTTCCTGACGCAGGACCTAAGCTCAAAGCCTTTGTAAATGAATATTACGAAAAAGTTGCAAGTAAAACAAGTGAAAGAGTACAGGAAATGGTTGAAAGTGATGATGTAAACTATTTCTGTATTTCAAACTATAATAAATATATTGCTCCTGTAACAGAAACTGCTCGTTGGAATTCTGACGGAGTTATTGAAACATATAACACAAGTGGTTTTGCAACAGTTGCTGATATTGGTAAAACTCTCGGCAAGAATTATACTCAGGCTGTGAACAACGGTAAGGATATGGTTTCTCCTGACAATGTTGTTGACGTTTCAACAGCACAGGCACCAATGCAGACATGGATTACAAAGAACTGGGGACATATTGCATACAGACTTGATGACGGTACTTGCGACTTTTATCTTTGGTTGCTTACTGCAGATGAGCAATATACAGTTGAGTCAAATCCACAGTATCCGCAGTTTATGTATTACAACACAGAAATTCCTAAGCTTATGCCATACAATTGTGGAAATGGTGATGTGACAGGAAACGGTTGTGTTAATGTAATAGATATAATTTATGTTCTTATTCATTTGTCAGGTGAAGCAACTCTTCCTGAATCATATTTTGCAAGAGCAGATGTGAACGGCGACGGAGAAGTTACATCCACTGACGCACGTACTATTATTAAAATGATATAACAAAGAAAAACGGAGAGTGATTTAATCACTCTCCGTTATTTTTTTTCTTAATTCAGCAAGTCTTATTCAAAAAGTGGTGTGCTGAAATATCTTTCTGCTGTATCGGGAAGAACGGTGACAACAGTTTTTCCCTTGCCCAGTTTTTTCGCAAGTTTAAGTGCTGCCGCAACATTTGTACCGCTTGAAATACCGCACATAATACCCTCAAGTCTTGCTAAATCCTTTGCAGTCTGTAATGCTTCTTCATCAGTAACGATATAAATATCACTGTAAATGTTCTGATTAAGGTTGTCGGGGATAAGTCCGTCACCGATACCCATCTGGATATGAGTGCCGATTGTACCACCTGCAAGAATAGCAGCATTTTCAGGCTCAACAGCCCAGATTTCAATGTCAGGATTCTGTGCCTTAAGCACTTCGCCGATACCTGAAATTGTTCCGCCTGTGCCGATACCTGAACAGAAACCGTGAATATCATCTGCAACCTGTTCAAGAATCTCAAGTCCTGTATGATGCTTATGCACTTCAGGATTTTTAGGGTTTATAAACTGTTGCGGAATATACACATTAGGATTTTCCTTCTGCATATTCATGGCAGTTTGTAAACAATCGTCAATACATTTACCAATATCACCGTCATCGTGAACAAGCACAACTTCAGCGCCGTAGTGATTAACCAGTTTTCTGCGTTCTTCGCTAACTGAATCAGGCATAATAATTACTGTTTTATAACCTTTAACAGCACCGATAAGTGCAAGGCCGATACCCTGATTACCGCTTGTGGGTTCAACGATAATTGTGTCCTTATTGATAATGCCTTTCTTTTCTGCATCAGTAATCATATTATATGCAGTTCTTGTTTTAATTGAACCGCCAACATTGAGTCCTTCATATTTAACAAGCACTTCGGCACTGTCCTCGTCAACCATTTTATTAAGACGGACCATAGGAGTGTGACCGATAGCATCTAAAATATTATTATAAATCATATTTAT
>JAZSKT010000223.1:0-14718 GCA_045534995.1 Candidatus Fimenecus sp. | reverse complement strand
ATTGAACCGCCAACATTAAGTCCTTCATACTTAACGAGCACTTCGGCACTATCTTCGTCAACCATTTTATTAAGACGAACCATAGGTGTATGACCAATTGCTTCCAAAATATTATTATAAATCATATTTATGCACCTCATTTGCAACCAAAATATATTACCATAAGTTAAAAAAATATTCAACATATTTCTAAAAACATCTTGAAAAGATATGATTTTTCTCTATAATAATATTAGATTAAATTAGGGAGGGATCCTATGAATATTTATGAGGCTATAAATTCTCTCGTTGATTATGGCGTGAGAGAAAATCTTATTGAAAATGAGGACAGAATCTGGGCGGTTAACCGTGTGCTTGAAATTCTCCGGATGGACAGTATGGAAGTGCAAGCAGAAGTTAAAAATGCTGACCTTGAAGAAATCTTAAAAGTGATTTTGGACTATGCGGTAGAAAAAGGTCTTTGTGAAGATTCTGTTGTTTATAAAGATTTGTTTGACACAAAGGTAATGGGTGTGCTTACCCCAAGACCATCAGAGGTTATTAAGACTTTCAAAGAAAAATATGAAGTTTCTCCCGAAAGTGCAACTGACTATTATTATCATCTTGCCCTTAAATCTGACTATATCCGTGAATACAGAATCAAGAATGATGTTAAATGGATAACAAGCACAGAGTATGGCGATATTGACATCACAATCAACCTTGCAAAGCCTGAAAAAGACCCTAAGGCTATTGCTGCTGCAACAAAAATGGAGCAGAGTTCATATCCTAAATGTATGCTCTGTAAGGAAAATGAGGGATATGCAGGTCGAGTTAATCATCCTGCACGACAGAATCACAGAGTTATTCCAATCTGCCTTGAAGGTGTAAATGCATACTTGCAGTATTCACCTTATGTTTACTATAATGAGCATTGTATCGTGTTTGACGAGGCTCATAAGCCAATGAAAGTTTGTGAAAAGAATTTCAGAAGACTTTTTGATTTCGTTAAGCAATTCCCACATTATTTCATCGGTTCAAACTCTGATTTGCCTATTTCAGGTGGTTCAATTCTCACTCACGAGCATTTCCAGGGCGGAAGATACACATTCGCAATGGCAAAGGCAGAAATCGAAGAATACGTTACATTTGAGGGATTTGAAGATATAACAGCAGGTATCGTTAAATGGCCTATGTCAGTTATCCGACTTCAGGGTGACGATACTGACAGAATCTGTACTCTCGCAGGTAAAATTCTCGCAACATGGCGTGATTATTCAGACGACGAAGCATTTATTATTGCAAAGACAGATGACGGTGTAGTTCACAACACAATCACACCGATTACAAGATATGTAAACGGTAAATACGAAATCGACCTTGTTCTTCGTAATAACATTACAACAGAAGATTATCCTGATGGTTTCTATCATCCACATCCTGAATACCACAATATCAAGAAAGAAAATATCGGTCTTATTGAGGTTATGGGACTTGCAGTTCTTCCGTCACGACTTAAAACAGAAATGGCAATCTTAAAGGATGCTATTCTTGGAAATAAGGATATTACAGCAGACGACAGAATCGCAAAACACTTTGACTGGACTGAAAAAATCAAGGCAAAATACGAGGAAATCAATGCAGATAATATTGATAAAATTATCCGGGACGAAATCGGTCTTGTATTTGCATCAATCCTTGAACAGTGTGGTGTGTTCGACAGAAACGAACAGGGTAAAGCACAGTTTAAGAAATTTATTTCACAGGTGAAATAAATTAAAATGGAAAATTGAAAATGAACAAAAAATAGCTCCCCAGAATAGGGGAGCTTTCGTTTTCCATTTTGCACTTTGCATTTTGCGTTTTGCATTTATTTTAGTCCCATTCAGTTCCTGTAACAGTTTCAAGGTTAATACCCTTTGTATCGTGAGTATTCTTAACGAGGGCTATAAGTGTTACTACAAAACTTGGTACAAGGAGACAAAGGGCAACTGTGCCGATTATACCATCGCCAAAAATAAGGGCGAGAATTGTGTTGATAATGAAACCTATTGCATATCCCACAAAGCCAACAACCGTTTGTGCCGAGGTGGCTGACGAACGAAGATTTGTCGGTGCTGATTCACTTGCCATCATAATAAGTACATCGTTTGTTGAATAATAACTGCCTACAAATGCACCACAGAAGAAACCAACAAATGATGGATTTAAGTTCATTTTAGAGCCAAGAGCAAAAACTATAAAGCTGACAACACAGTTTGCTGCAACGGTGATTGCTGCTGCTTTTCGACCTTTTTTGTCCGAGATAAAGCCCATAATCACCTGTGAAAGAGCCATACCGATAGGGTATAATGTGAGTGCCTGACTAACTTCTTTAATACTGACAAGGTCTAAAAATTCTTTTGCATTAGAGCCATAAATACTCTGTGCATAACCATGAGAGAGAATTGCCTGGTAATTCATACTACCAACAACGCCTATACCTGCAAGAGCAAAACAAATAAATACCCAACGAAGTTGTTTGTGATTAAAGCCGAATTTAAGAGCAGCAAAAAGTCCGCCTTGTGAATTCTGCGCTTTTTTCTTTGCTTCTTCTGCCTGTAATTCTTCTTCTGTCATTTTAAGGTATCGGATACGGGAATCAATAAATGCGTCAGTTTCTCTTGCACAGAAAAGTGCTATAAGGCTGACAACAATACCAACTATTGCAGGAATCACATAAACATTACGCCATTCACCTGCAGATGCCATTAACCATCTTCGAAGAAGAGGTACAAGCATAACTGCCATATTTGCAAAGAATTTAACAACGGAATATGTTATTGCACGACTTTTGCTCGGTGCAGTTTCCATAATGTACACAACATGCATATCGTGAGGTACGAAGAACAAAATCAGACAAGCACCAATAAAGTACATTAATACATTGCCTGAAAGGAAAATAACAAATAATGCAAGTGCCATTCCGAATGTGTTGATAATAAGGAATGTTTTTCTGCCAAATCGGTCAGCCAATGGTCGGTAAAGAATACCTAAAATCTGAAACGGTATTGCTACAACCTGTAAAAGATTGAGAATTGTAACTGAACTTTCACTTTTGATAAAGTCGTTGGCAATTTCAGTCTGCATAAGCGAATTGATTTGCGATGCAATTTCGTCAACGGCATAAATAAGGGCGATAATCAGAACAAGATACCAAAAATATGTGTTACTCTTCGGTCTTGCCTTTTGTTTTTCCCAATATGCAAGTTCTTTCTCTTTTCTGATTTGTTTTTTTGCCAGTTTTTCAGGGGATAATTGCTTTGTTTTCATATCTTTTCCCTCCCAATAACAATATTGTAACACAGAAAATGTAAAGTGCAAAGCACAAAATAAAAATTAAAGTTAAATTCCGTATTTTGAAAGGTCAATATGTCCGTCACTTTCAAAGACGATACCTTCTTTTTCAAGCAACTCTCTTTGTGTTTCACCGCCACCAAAGGCAAAAGCATAGGATACTTTGCCCTCACGGTTAACTACTCTGTGGCAGGGGATAACACCGGGCGCGGGATTATTGTGTAGCGCATAACCCACCACTCTTGCCCACCTTGGGTTTCCCGCAAGGAGTGCCACCTGACCGTAGGTTGCAACCTTTCCTTCAGGTATGTTTTTTACTACTTCATATATTTTTTCAAAAACTGTCATAATTCACCTCGTAGCGATTTCATTTTATTATATATTTTTTCCGCAGAAATAACAATATTGCAGTGAAAATACATATATGATACAATTGTTTTGTTAATATTTTCATTTTTCACAAACAAAAACCTGATTATAGAAAAACACAACCCACTCTATTCACCATTGGAGGAATTTTCAATGAAAAATGTAACACTTTTAGACAGTTATGAACAAAATGCCTTTAAAAAGGAAGTTGAATATTTAAAATCCCTTGATGCAGACCGACTTATGCGAGGATTCGGTGACATTTTGGGTATAAAAATCAATGCAGAAAAATACGGTGGATGGGAAACATCTGCAATTCAGGGACATACTCTCGGACATTATCTTACAGCAGTTTCACAAGCCTATGCTACATCAGGTGACAAGGAATTAAAGGAAATCACAGACTATATGATTTCTGTTCTTGACGATTGTCAGCTTAAAAACGGTTATCTTCACGCTATTCCCGAAAGTCATTATGACCAGATTGATAATGGTGATACATCAGGCACTTGGGTACCTTGGTACTCAATGCATAAAATTCTTGCAGGACTTATTGATGTGTATACTTTTACAGAGAACGAAGATGCTTTGGGAATTGCATCCCGCCTTGGGGACTGGGTTTATGGTCACACAAGCAAATGGACTAAAGAAACACAAAAAACAGTTCTCAATGTGGAATACGGCGGAATGAATGACTGCCTTTACAACCTTTATAAATACACAAAGAATGAAAACCATCTGTCCGCGGCACACAGTTTTGATGAGATGTCACTTTTTGAGCCATTGTACAAAGGCGAGGACATTCTTAACGGCAAACACGCCAACACAACAATTCCTAAAATTATCGGTGCATTGAACAGATATACCGTAACAGGTGAGGAATATTATCTTCAGGTTGCAGCGAATTTCTGGGAAATTGTAATCGAAAATCATACATATATCACAGGCGGTAACAGCGAATGGGAACATTTTGGTGAGCCGAAAGTCCTTGACGCCGAGCGTACAAACTGCAATTGTGAAACCTGCAATACATACAATATGCTTAAACTCACTCGTGAACTTTTTAAGATTACAGGTGACAAAAAATACTGTGATTACTACGAAAGCACGTTTATCAATGCAATTCTGTCGTCACAAAATCCCGAAACAGGTATGACAACATATTTCCAACCAATGGCAACGGGATTTTTCAAGGTTTACAGCTCACCAACTGACCATTTTTGGTGTTGTACAGGCTCGGGAATGGAAAATTTCTCAAAACTTGGTGACAGTATCTATTTTTATGGTGCAGACAGTATTTTTGTAAATCGTTATACATCTTCAAGTGTTAATTGGGAAGAAAAAGGACTCATAATTACACAAAATGCAGATTTGCCAAAGGTAACATTTACCATAAATGGCTCTGCAGATGCGAAAATTGTCCTTAAAGAGCCTGATTGGTGTGAGAATAAGCCAACCGTTAAAATCAATGGTGAGAAGAAATCGGTCGGAGTAAAAGACGGATTTATAACTCTTGACCGTGAGTGGAATGACGGTGACACAATCGAATATGAAATGAATATGCAGGTTGTAGCATACCCTCTTCCCGATAATGAAAACACAGTTGCATTCAAATACGGTCCTTGGGTACTCAGTGCAGATATGGGCAAAAATGATATGAACACAAGCACAACGGGTGTCAATGTGACAATTCCTTTAGAGGACGCCTCAACAAGTGATATTCTCATTGTAGAAAAGGGAACGGCTAAAAAATGGCTTAGTAATCTCGAAGAAAATCTTATGAAAATAGGGGATAGCCTTGAATTTGAACTTAAAGGCACAAATCAGAAACTGATTTTCTCACCACATTACAAGCAACATACAAGCCGTTACGGAATTTATTTCACACTTGCGGACAGTAAGACATAATTCCCCGAAAATGACGACGATAAATATGTTGCAATCGACTCTTTGCCTGTTGGTAATGACTGATATGAGTTTTATCATAACTTAAAGTCGGAATTTTCAAAATCAGACAGTTTTGCAGAAGGAAAAATAAAGAAAAAAGGCGGTTCACTCGAATCTTAATTCTTAAGTGAATCGCCTTAAATCTATGTTTTATTTGCTTTTCATTTTCACAATATCTCTGTAACTTACCATTTCAACACCGTGAGCGTTGAGATGTTTTTCTGTTTCGGGGTCTTTCATAAGTCTGTATTCCCACACTCTCTGTTCCCAAAGTGGCACAATGGATTTAAGCTCATCAGTTTCAAGTGCAGGGTGCAGATATGTTTCTGTAATTCCCTCGGGAATGTCACACCAGATTTCAAGAATTCTTTTTCTGTAATTTTCATAGGAATCTGTGGGCATTATGTCCCAATCAGGGAAAAGGAGATAGTCGGGCATAATTACACCGAATTGCTTACCCCATTTCTGTGAAAGTCCCGTACACCATTTGTACGCAAAATACGGAACGCCACGTGGACAAATACGTTTATCATGAGAAGTGAACATTCTGAATGCATAACCATATTCACCACATACACGAAGTGTCATTTTAAGAAGTGAAAATCTGCCTGTGAGATGACCGTACAATGAGCCCATGTGGTTGTCGATGTGTGATGGTTTCATACCCCAGGAATGAGCAAGCTCAATCTGTGCCCTGATTTCCTTTTCGATTTCCTCATATTTTCCTTTTCTTGTCGCATCTGTTGCAGAGGCATACAGATAGCCTTGACTGTCAAGAAGGCTTTTTGCATCTGTCAACGGTTTCCAACGATATTCATCCCATTCTGCTGTCGTTGTAAGATGAACACCGATGGCATACTGAGGATTTTCCACTGCAAAATCAACTGCTTCTTTTGCTGCGGGACAGGGCATCATAATCGTGGAAGATTTAAGTCTTCCTGACTTGAATAAATCAAAAATTGCTTCGTTTGCGCTGTGACACATACCGAAATCATCAGCATTGACCAAAAGATATTTTCCCATAGTGAACACCTCAACTCATTTATAACCTTATGTTACTACATAAATGACCATTTTTCAACCATAAAACTTAATGAAAAGAGAATTACAGAAGATTATATTCGTGAATGAAATCCGATAGTGCAGAGAATAAAACACAATAAAGCAAAAAATATTTCTTTTTTCAAAAATTCTTATTGACAAACAAGATGAAATAGTATATACTATCAAAGCTGACGAAAAAAAGCATATTTCGGGGTGTAGCGCAGCTGGTAGCGCGCCACATTTGGGATGTGGATGCCGCAGGTTCGACTCCTGTCACTCCGACCACACAGAAGAAATCCGAACCCTTACCTTGTAGGTGAAGCGTTTGGATTTTTTGTTTATACTTAATTATACAAATGGAAATAAAATATATGCACATTTCGAAATGTAAAGAAGCTGTATCAAGATACAGTTAATACTGTTTTGAAATTATTTGTCACAAATTTTAAAAACCAACTAAGTTAAAATCTTTTTCTTTAGCTGTTATTAATTGATTCCAAAACCTCGTTCACAGCTTTAAAAAGAGTTAATTGATTGTTCAATTCTTCTACGCATTTCATACCATGCATAAGATTGTTTCTAATTCTATAAATTACAAGCAAACAGCCACGCAACAATTCATCACCCTCTTGTTTCAAATAGTTTTGCATTATTTCTTTATCTTCCTGTGAGGATTGTCTTGAATTTCCGGGATGCAAGCTTTCATCCACATAATTTGATATATCCTGACAAAACAATCGGCACCTTTCATTCAAAACTTGTGCCAATTTGCTTTGTTTTGTATCATCGCAACCAATACAAGAACACACATCTTTAATGGCACGAGAATTGCAATTATTATCGCATTGGAATCTCTCAAAAAGATTCCATAAAATTGAAAATCGTCCAATTTCAAAAATTAATTCATTATTTAAGTCGTAACCATTGACAATCATATGTGAATCCTTCTTTAACAATTTATTTTATATTATATCATAAATTTGACTTGTGATAAATATGTATTTTTAAACGACGATATAAGGTATAGAAAATCATATACTAAGCTACTTTTCCACACATTCGACAAAACCTCCTTTAATTTGCACAATCAAGTTACAAAATTAAAGGGGGCTATTTTTATGTCAAAAAACAATTCGATTACTTATCGTCAAGTTGGAGATTATAACATTCCTAATCTCACATTACCACCTGAAGAAACAAATATCAAACTAGGAAGGTGGGGGATGTTACACAAGGACTATTTGAAGAAACACAAACCTGTTGTCTTCACAACACTCCTTATCCAAGGCAAACTGTGGCAATACCTTGCTGACATTGATAATCAGACAAGAGAGATGTTTGATATTCTTGTTGAACAAATGAAAGAGAAAGATGGTGTCACAGAACATCTCAAAGCAGAAAATCAAATAGAGTGGATATGGCTAATGAACAATATCGAAAAAAATAGTAAGAGAAATTATATTTAATGAGTGGATTTTTACGTAATAAAATGAATGTATTGTTTGTAATGCATACTAATACAGTCAAGTTTCAATCAATACTAAACAAAACAAACCGTCTCATGGTTCTTTTGTGCGATGGTTTGTTTTTTGTATTTTAAACTAGATTGGTAGAAAGTTGTCACAAAATATTTGAAATAACCGATTGTTGTTATATAGAATTATATGCAAAGGAGGTAGTGCGAACAAAAGTAGTGCGAACAAAATAAGAATATAAAACAGGAAAAAGATTTTAAGGAGGTAATTATGAAAAAGGGATTTAAATTATTATGCAAGTTTTTATCGGTATTCCTTACCGTTTTGTTGGTGATTCAGATTGTACCTATGCAGATAATTGTAGATGCATATCATGAAGCAACACTTGATGATGATACTGACAATACTTTAGGCGTATCTTTGGATGACATTGATACAACCGAACCAAAGGCAGAAATTCTTACAGAAGAAACTTCCAAGCGTGAACAGTATGTCAAGCATTTTCGTATGAGCGATGGCTCGTATCGTGCCACTCAATACGAAGTACCTGTTCACTTTCTTCAAGATGGCAAATGGACAGATTACGACAACACTCTTACAGAAGTTAATGCCGATACAGAAGACGAAAGCGCAAGCAATAAAGACCTTACAAATACCTTAGCAGATTACTCTGTTCGGCTTTCAAAGAAAACAAACGGTAAAAAGTTTGTTCGTATTGAAAAAGACGGATATAAATTGTCATGGTATTACACAAAAGCAAACAAAGTAACCGCACAGATTACAAAAAACACCGATGACGGTGATAAAACCACTCTTGAAAAATTGTCCTCTCAGGTGATTTATGAAAATGTATATACAGATACAGATTTTGAGTATATTGTAAGTTCTGAGGGACTTAAAGAAAACATTATTCTCAGAAGTGAAGATACTCAAACTGAATTTGTAGCTGAATACAGATCAAACGGACTCATACCTGTTCAGATTGATAACAAAACAATTGAATTACAGTCAGGTGACGGCACATTGATTTATACAATCAATGCACCATATATGACCGATGATAATTATGAGTATTCGGATGGAATTACATTAACTTTGTCAAACGTTAAAAATAACAAATTCACAGTTACAACAACACTTGACGAAGATTGGCTTGACGACAACGACAGAGCCTATCCCGTAACCGTTGACCCGCATTTAATGACAAGTCAGAAATGGGAAGATGCTACTTGTAATAGTGCGTACATTGCATCTTCAACGCCAAACACTTGTTATGGTCGTGGTGGAAATGGCTACGAAGGCAGCTTGTATGTCGGTTACACAAATGACCGTGGTAAAACAAGAAGTCTTATTAAAATGACTAAATTACCCGAACTTGGTGTTGCAGATAAGGTTATTTATGCAGAAATGGCAGTTTGGGTTTATGCTTGTTATCCTGAACTTATTATGAATCTGCATAATGTTACAAAACCTTGGAGCATGAGTACGGTTTGTTGGAATAGCAATATAACATATGATTCTAAAATTATAGATTATCAGGTAGTTCAGCATATAGAAGAAACTGATGAAAAGGCTAAAAACCGTTGGCAACATTTTGAAGTTACTGACCTTGTTCGAGGTTGGTATAGTGGCGAAATTGCTAATAACGGAGTTCTGTTACGTTCCGATAAAGAAACAAGCACAACTCAAGCAAGAGCAAGAATGTTATCAGCTCAATATCCAACCTATGAAACAGTTAGACCTGTATTTGTTATACATTACCGCAATATGTCCGGTTATGAAGATTATTGGTCATATACAGGACTTTCCGCAGGCAGAAATGGCGTTGCAAGTGTTAATAATTTTAATGGTAACATGGTTTATTCACAGCCATTGACACAGGGTGATGGTGGCAACCTTATGCCTGTCAGTCTTTCTCTTGTATTCAATTCAAATGGCATTAACGCTCCATACACATTTATGGGAAGCAAAATGAAAACCAATTTTCACATTTCTATGCATGTAAATAATGTTGCGAATGTGGATGAGTGCTATAAATACTATTATGATGATGCTGACGGTACGCGTCATTGGTTTTATTTTGAAAAAGATGATAATGGAAATTATTTAACATCAGGTAAGGATGAAGATGGATTAGGGTATACTTTGTATGAATTGAAAGACAATCCTGACCCGATTTGCGAAAATGCAAAATATAAAATTACTGATAAAAACGATACTAAAATGTATTTTACTGCAAAAGGTTATTTGATGCAGATAACAGATTGCAACGGTAACTCTGCAAGAATCACTTATCAAAAAGTTGACGACCAGTGGCGAATGAACAAAATATTCGACGGTGCAAACAGAACATATACATTCAACTACGCAAACTCAGATAATCCAATTCTTTGCACATCAATTACTGACCCATCAGGACGCAGCACATCATTTGGCTATTCAAACGAGTGTATGACTTCTGTCACATTTCCTGACGGAAAACGAATCACTTTTAATTATAGCAATTACTTAATCAGAAAAATAAATTCTTTTGATGGTACACGCACACAAATTGTTTATGATTCTACATCACAAAGACGTGTAACCAGTGTTAACTGGGGAACAAGTGATACAAATCTGCTTGAAAGTTATTCTTTTGCTTATAAGCAGAACGAAACTGAAATTACTGATATTCAAGGCAGGAAATACACATATCAGTTCAATGATTTCGGTCAAACTACGGGTATTGTATCAAATAAGGACGGTAAAGCACAGTATTTTGAATATACTGAGCCAACCGAAAAAGATAGCCCTAATGCAAACAAACTCATTTCTGAATCAAAAGTAATTCATAGTGTAACAAATTATGTGGTGAACGCTGATGTTGAAGATCCTTTAAGTGGTACATACCATACAACAATATCAGATACAACAGGAACACCAACGGTAACTCTTGATACAACAAAGGGCAATCTTACTAAAAACTCAATAAAAGTGTACAAACCTGCTGGTAATACAGGTTATGCGTATGTTTATCAGAACTTTACAGGACTTTCATCAGGCACATATACATTTTCTTGTTATGTAAACACATATGGTGGAACAACCGCAGGAAAAGGTGCTTATGTAGGTTATAGAATTTCAGATGCAGACGGCAACTATACCGATATAGGTAGCAGTGAAGATATTCTTACTACTGACGGTTGGGAACGAGTAAGTCTAACCTTTGATGTTGAAGAAGGTGAAACAGTTAGATTCCTTATAGGATTTGGTTATGGTAGTATAGCCGGCTCTGGAACAGCTTGGTTTGATGATTTCCAGCTTGAAAAGAGCGCAGGGCCAAGCAGTTACAACCTTCTTGACAACTCCGGATTTACAAACGGTAAAAACGATTGGTCTGATTATGCTACATTAACAACAATTAAAGATTTACCAGGATTTTCAAAGGCGATTTATAAAGTTGGCTCACCAACTGAAAAATGGCTTGGGCTTTCACAGTACGTTTACCCAATCAACGGTAAAAAAGGTGATGTTTTCAGCATTGGTTCATGGATTAAAGCCGACTCAGCACCGATTAACAATCTAAAAAATAACGGAGAAGGCGAAGAAGATGACGATGCATACAAACCACGATTTGCACTTGCTTTGCATTTCTATAACAGTTCAGGCGTGTGTATCGGTACAGAAGAAATTGCAGTAAATGACGACCTTAATACATGGCAATTCGTTTCTGGTAAAGTAATTGCACCTGTAAATTACAGTTTTTGCTGTTTTGAAGTAATTTATTATAGCAATGTCAACACAGTAATGATGACGGGCGGATTCTGTTACAGTGAAGAATTTGGTCAGACCTACGACTATGACGAAAACGGCAATGTAGTATCTGTAGTTGACTTATCAAATTCAAAGTCAAGTTTTGCATTTAAGGGCGACCAGATGGCAAAACTTCTTAATCCGTCAGGAAGTCGTTATTTATATTCTTATGATAGCGAAAACAATAATTTGAATTATGCACTTTCATCTGATGGTCAGGAGTACAGTTTTGAATATGATGGTAAAGGCAATGTAACAAGCTCTAAAATTACAGCAAGAGCACCTGTAACAACCCTTAAAACAGGTGTCGAATACATTATTGTCAATGCATATTCAGGCAAAGCTCTGGATAGTGGTGACACAGGTAAATTGAGTGATGATACTGTTACAAGTCCATATAATCCTGAATCAACCTATCAGCGTTGGAAATTGCAGACAACTGATACAGCAGGAGTTTACAGAATAATTCCTGTTGCTTTCCCACAGTATTATGTTGATGTGCAGGGTGGTGCGGCCGATGATGGCAGAGTAATACAGATTTATACGCCGAACACTCATCCAAATCAAAGATTCAAAATTCTTAAAAACAGCGGAGAAAATACCTTTACAATTTATACGGGATGTTCAAGTTTTGCTAAAGCGTTTGATGCTCAGTATGAAGATAAAAACCTTGAAGAAAATCAAGTTGTAAAACAGAAAACCGTTGTTGCAACAAACCTTGGTGAAAGTGTGAAATGGTATTTCTATCCTGTAGAAGAAACTGAAGATAGAACAATTTCAACATCTGCAACCTACACCGCAAACAAAAACTTTGTCAGCACAATGACTGACCAGCGTGGCAATGTAACCACATACAATTATAACCAGAATAAAGGAACATTAACATCAGTTACTGACGCTAAAAACAACGTAACAAGTTATGTATATAACACAAACACAAACGCTTTACAGTCAGTAACATCAGGTGGAATGACAAACAGTTATGTTTATAATAATGACCGTTTAACTGAAATCAATGTAAATGGCAGTACACGTTATAAGTTTCTTTATGATGCTTTCGGCAGAACTACTGCAACTCAGGTCGGTAACGGCACAACTTATACAAATTTGTCAACACTTCAATATAATACTGCAGGTTTACTCTCAAAACAGACCTATGGTAACGGAGATTATATATCATTCCAATATGATAATCTTGACAGGTTGGTAAATAAGAGTTACAATAACAGTAGTACAAATAAAGTTCAGTATTTTTACGGGGCTGACGGTAATGTTGCACAGACTATTGATTTCTCAACAAATACCCGTACAAAATACGTTTATGACCTTGCGGGCAGACTTGTCAGCGCAAGGGACTACACAAATGGTTCGTCCGAGCATTTAGGACTTAAGTCATTTGTTGAATACACTTTTGCCGATAAAACTAATTATCTTACAGGTATTAAGCATTTTAATGCATTGGGTACACAGAATATCGGCTATCGTTACGGCAACCTTGCCAACGGCGAAATGCCTGACGTAATCTACGGCGTAAACTGGAACGGCAAAAATGTTCTTAATTACACTTATGACAGTTTAGGCAGATTAACCGAAAAGTCATTGCCGATTCACGGGACAACTCCTATTGCGCCTACTATTGATACAACATATTCATATTATGATGTTAATGATACCAAAACAACAACTCTTCTTAAATCACTTTCAACAAACGGTATTACTCATAATTACGAGTATGACGAACTCGGCAATATCACAAGTATTTATGACGGCTCAGAGTATAATACTTATGAGTATGACGAGTTAAATCAACTTGTACGTGAAAACCTTGGTTATGTAGACAAAACGTATACTTATGAATATGTAAACGGTAATATTAAATATAAGCATGAGTATGCTTATACTACAGGAACACTTCCTGCAACTCCAATAAAAACTGTTGAATATCATTATGAAAACAGTAGTTGGAGTGATGTGCTTACAAAGATTACCGAAACAACATATTCAAACAGAGGCACAAGTTCATATTCACTTAACAGTGTTAATAGTGCATCTTCCTTTGATGCCCTCGCAAAATCCCTCTTGGGTAACAACTACAAAAAAGTTGATTTAACCGCAAACGCCCTTGTTAATGTTGGGGGCGACGACCTCGGCACTCCGTCATCAAACGCTTCAACCAATTCCAGAAGTTCAACAAATTCAACTAAAACGCTCTACACATTCCAGAGTGACGAAATCGGCAACATTACAAGTATTGGTGGCGATGTTAATCTTAACTGGAATGGCAGACGTCTCGAAGGCATAAGCCAAGGCGGAACAGAGCTTATTTCTTACAAATACAACATTGACGGTCAGCGAATTTCAAAGACTGCAAATGGCGTTACAACTGAATATTTCTACAATGGCGATATTCTTGCAGGGCAAAAAACAGGCAATGATACAATCATATTTATGTATGATAATAACGGTGACGTTTTCGGATTTACTTACAACGGAACACCATACTACTATGTAAAGAACGCACAGAATGACGTTTTCCTCATTCTTGACGAGAACGTAAGTTCTGTAGTAATTTATATGTATGATTCCTGGGGCAAGTTAACTACTTGTCTTGATGCAACTGATTTTGGTCTTGCAGGCATCAACCCAATTATGTACCGCAGTTATTATGTTGATTTAGAGATGGGTATGTTTATCTACTATCTCAGTTCAAGATATTATATTGCCGATTGGGGTAGGTTTATTAGTGCGGATAGTGAAATATCTGGTGTTGGTGAAG
>JAZSKT010000216.1:0-2526 GCA_045534995.1 Candidatus Fimenecus sp. | reverse complement strand
TATCACGATGGTTATGTTGCAAAGAGAATGGAAATTGGTGCAGTAGTTGCTGCTGCTCCTGCAAGAAATGTTCGCCGTGAAGTTCCACAGCCTGAAGATGTTGTTATTCTTCTTGGCGGGAGAACAGGTCGGGACGGTTGCGGTGGTGCAACAGGTTCTTCAAAATCACATACACTTCAGTCACTTGAAAGTTGTGGTGCAGAAGTTCAGAAAGGTAATGCTCCTGAAGAAAGAAAACTTCAGCGTCTTTTCAGAAATGAAGAAGCATCAAGACTTATTAAGCGTTGTAATGACTTTGGTGCAGGTGGTGTTTCAGTTGCTATCGGTGAACTTGCCGATGGTCTTGAAATCGACTTGAACGCTGTTCCAAAGAAATATGACGGTCTTGACGGTACTGAACTTGCTATCAGCGAATCTCAGGAAAGAATGGCAGTTGTTGTTGAGCCAAAAGATGTTGCTCGTTTCTTGGAACTTGCTGAAACAGAAAACCTTGAGGCAACTGTTGTTGCTAAGGTAACTGCTGAACCAAGACTTAGAATGTATTGGAATGATAACTGTATTGTTGATATTTCAAGAGAATTCTTGAATTCAAATGGTGCAGAAAAGCATATTGATATTGAAACTGCAAAATCACTTGAATATAGTAAAGAAATCTCTGATGATTTTGTAGGTGAATATACAAAACTTGCTGATGACCTTAATGTTTGCTCAAAGCGTGGTCTTTCAGAAAGATTTGACTCAACAATCGGTGCAGGTACAGTTCTTATGCCATTTGGTGGTAAGAATCAGCAAACTCCAATTCAGTCAATGGTACATAAAGTTTCTGTTGAAAATAATCAGACAAAAACTTGTTCATATATGGCTTGGGGTTATAACCCATTTATATTTGAAAAGAATCAGTATAATGGTGCATATCTTGCAGTTGTTGAATCTGTGTCAAAACTTATTGCAGCAGGTGCTGATTTTAAAGATGTTTATCTTACATTCCAGGAATATTTTGAAAAACCATTAAAAGAGCCAAAGCGTTGGGGTAAACCTCTTGCTGCACTTCTTGGTTCTTATGATGCACAGCTTGATTTGGGTATTGCTTCAATCGGCGGTAAGGACTCAATGAGTGGATGATTTGAAGATATTGATGTTCCACCAACACTTGTATCATTTGCTGTTACAACAGGTAAAGTTGATGAAGTTCTTTCACCTGAATTCAAGGCTGCAGGTCATAAAACAGTTATTCTTAAGCCTGAATACAACGAAAACGGTATTCCTGTTGCTTCTTCACTTATTGATACATTCAATAAAGTTACTGAACTTGCTCGTGCAGGTAAAATTGCTGCTTGTTACACAGTAACATATGGTGGTGTTGCTGAAGCAGTTATGAAAATGGCATTTGGTAATGATATCGGCTTTAAGTATGACGATAACCTTTCTGTAAGCGATATTTTTGATTATGCTTATGGTAGTTTTGTAATTGAACTTACAGAAGACATTGATGTTGGTACTGTAATCGGTTATACAACTGAAAATATGGCAATTGAGTATAAGGATAAAACAATTTCACTTGCGTCACTTCTTAAGACTTATGAAGATAAGCTTGAATCTGTTTATTCTTGTAACATCAAGACTGCTGGTAAGATATATCCTGCTTATGAATATAAAGCAGAAAAGAGAGAAGCTCCTGCAATTAAGGTTGCACAGCCAAAAGTTCTTATTCCTGCTTTCCCAGGAACAAACTGTGAATTTGATACAAAGAAAGTTCTTGAACTTGCAGGTGCAAAGGCAGAAATTCTTGTTATCAACAACCTTACAGCATCTCATATTGCAAAATCCATTGAAACATTTGCTGAAAAGATGAAAGATGCACAGATGATTTTCATTCCTGGTGGTTTCTCAGGTGGTGACGAACCTGACGGTTCAGGTAAGTTTATTACTGCATTTTTCCGTAACCCTGAAATCAAAGAGGGTGTAACAGAACTTCTTGAAAATCGTGATGGACTTATGGCAGGTATCTGTAATGGTTTCCAGGCGCTCATTAAACTTGGTCTTGTTCCGTATGGCGAGATTATTGATACTGACGAAAATTGTCCTACACTTACATTTAATACAATCGGTCGTCACCAGTCAAGACTTGTTCGTACAAGAATTGCATCTAATAAGTCACCATGGCTTGCTGCAACAAATGTTGGTGATATTTATACTGTGCCGATTTCACACGGTGAAGGTCGTTTCCTTTGTAGTGAAGAGCTTGTAAAACAGCTTGCTGATAATGGACAAATTGCAACACAGTATGTTGACCTTAATGGTGTACCTACTGATGACATTCACTTCAATCCAAACAATTCAGTTGCTGCTATTGAGGGCATTACATCACCTTGCGGTCGAGTTCTCGGTAAAATGGGACATTCAGAGCGTATTGGCTATGGTCTTTACAAGAATGTCTTTGGCGAGTTTGATATGAAGATGTTTGAATCTGCAGTTAAATATTTCAAATAATTAACTCACATAAAATAACCTGAGGCTTATGCTTCG
>JAZSKT010000108.1:0-4403 GCA_045534995.1 Candidatus Fimenecus sp. | reverse complement strand
CCGCTTGGCCTCCGACTTTGAGATTGTGGGATTTGCAGTTTCGCATGAAAAAATGAGCGCAAAACTTACCATTAAGCCTTACAGAAAAATTGAAGAAGAAAGAATCAAGGCTCTTGAAAGTAAACTTTCAGGGGCTGTTGGTGTTAATATAGCAATTATTTGTGACGAATCAAGAACGGGTTTCCGTACTGATTTTATGGATTTGGTTGTGGAGATTTTAAGAGATAAAGTTGTCGTTGCAAACGGATATTTTAACAGTGCAGAGTATTCAGTTAGTGGTAGAGAATTGAAAATCACACTTAAAAAAGGTGGAAAGGATATTCTTCTTTCTGCAAATTGTGATAAGGAAATCGAGAGAATAATAAAAGGCATTTTCGGTGTTGAATACACAGTAACTTTTAATCAGGAAGAAGATTTCAATACTGAATTGGCACTTGATACGATGCAGAAAAAGGCTGATGAGGAAATTCGTCGTGAAAAGAATATTCCCGAGCCGAAATTACCACCAGAGCCAGGTGAACCAAAACCTCATGTGGTAAAAGAAGGTTTCCCTCTGTACCTTGAAACACAAAAACCGATATACGGAAGTCTTATCAGAACAAATAACTTACAATCACTTGCAGATGTTGGTATTGAAAGTGGTGCAGTTGCAGTCTGGGGCGAGGTTTTTAGCCTTGATGTGCGTACAACCCGTGACGGAAAGAATAACATTATCAATTTTAACATTACAGATAAAACATACTCATACACAGTAAAGATTTTTGAATCCTGCGAAAAAGCCAAGTCATTTTTAGGTGCTTTAAGTGAGGGTACGACAGTAATCGTTTACGGTAGAGTAACATTTGATAAGTATTCAGGTGAAAATATTATCTCTGCAACCGCTGTTAATACAGTTTCGCAGATGAAGAAACAGGATACTGCAGAGAAAAAGAGAGTAGAACTTCATTTACATACAAATATGTCCGATATGGACGGTATGACAAGTGCTGATAAACTTGTTAAACGAGCAATAGCGTGGGGTCATCCTGCTATTGCAATTAGTGACCACGGTAATGTTCAGCGCTATCCTGATGCTATGAAAGGCAAAGGCAAGGACGATATTAAACTCATTTATGGTGTAGAGGGCTATCTTATTGACGATATCCAAAACCCTGAAACACCTTGGGAAAAGTTGCCGAGATACCATATTATTCTGCTTGTACAGAATAAAGTTGGTCTTAAAAATTTATATAAGCTTGTGTCACTTGCACATACTACATATTTCCACACAAGACCTTGTATTCCTCGTTCAAAATTAAATGAACTTCGTGAGGGGATTATTATCGGTTCTGCTTGTGAAGCAGGTGAACTTATAAAAGCAATTCTTCTTGAGAAAAGCGAAGAAGAAATTATAGAAATTGCAAATTATTACGATTATCTTGAAATTCAGCCTGACGGAAACAATATGTTTATGATTGCTTCCCATTCAGACCCTAATGCGAAAAATCCTGACAGAAATAAAGAGTATAACAGAATTAAAACTCTTGAGGACATTCGTGATATTAACAGAAAGATTATCCACTTAGGTGATAAACTCGGCAAACTTGTCTGTGCAACAGGTGACGTTCACTTTATGGACCCTGAAGACGCAAAATTCCGAGCAATTCTTATGGCCGGTAAAGGCTTTGACGATGCAGATGACCAGGCGCCTCTTTACTTTAAGACAACTGATGAAATGCTTGAGGAATTTTCATATTTAGGTGAAGATACTGCTTACGAGGTTGTTGTTACAAATACAAATAAAATTGCAGATATGATTGAGCAGGTAAGACCGATTCCGGAGGGTACATTCCAACCGTCAATCCCCGGTGCAGAGGACGAACTTCGTCAGATTTGTTGGGATAAGGCAAAGGAATGGTACGGTGAAGAAGTGCCTGAATACGTTGCTGACAGACTTACACGAGAACTTGAATCTATTATCAAGCACGGATTTGCCGTTCTTTACATTATCGCACAGAAACTTGTATGGGATTCAGAGGCTCACGGTTATCACGTTGGTTCACGAGGTTCAGTTGGTTCGTCTTTCGTTGCAACAATGGCAGGTATTTCAGAGGTTAATCCGTTGGCACCTCATTATCGTTGTGCAAAGTGTAAGCACAGTGAATTTTTCTTACACGGTGAATACGGTTCAGGTTTTGATATGCCACCGAAAAATTGTCCTCATTGTGATGTTCCTATGGTTCGTGACGGACATGAAATACCATTTGAAACTTTCCTTGGTTTCCACGGTGATAAAGCACCTGATATTGACCTTAATTTCTCAGGTGATTATCAGGGTAATGCTCACAGATATACAGAAGAACTTTTCGGTCGTGACCACGTGTTTAAGGCAGGTACTATTGCAACTGTTGCTGACAAAACTGCTTACGGTTATGTGAAAAAGTATCTTGAAGAACGAGGAAAAGTTGTAACTCGTGCAGAAGAAGACAGACTTACAAAAGGTTGTACAGGTATTAAGCGTACAACAGGTCAGCATCCCGGCGGTATGGTTGTTGTGCCAAATGAATTTGATGTTTATGACTTTACTGCAGTGCAATTCCCTGCAAACGATACATCGTCGGATATGGAAACAACTCACTTTGACTTCCATTTCCTACATGACACTATTTTAAAACTTGATATTCTTGGTCATGATGTGCCGACACTCTATAAACACCTTGAAGATATGACAGGAATTCCTGTTATGGATGTTGATGTCTGTGACCCAAAGATAGTAAGCCTTTGTACAAGCCCTGAAGCGTTGGGAATTACTTCTGACGATATCGGCGTACAGACAGGTACTCTTTCAATTCCTGAAATGGGAACTGATTTCGTTCGTGGTATGCTTATGGAGGCACAACCAAAATGTTTCTCTGACCTTTTACAGATTTCAGGACTTTCTCACGGTACCGATGTTTGGCTTGGTAATGCACAAGAACTAATCAAAGATGGTACTTGCACAATCTCTGATGTTATCGGTACTCGTGACAGTATTATGACATATCTTATGCATAAGGGACTTGATTCAGGTCTTGCATTCAACATTATGGAAAAAACCCGTAAAGGTATGGTTGCAAAGTTTGGTTTCCCTGAAGGTGCAGAGGATGAAATGAAAAAATGTAATGTTCCTCAATGGTATATGGATTCCTGCCGTAAAATCAAGTACATGTTCCCGAAGGCTCACGCGGCGGCTTACGTTATTGCGGCACTTCGCCTTGGTTGGTATAAAATCTATAAGCCTACTGAATATTACACAGCATTTTTAACTGTCCGTGGCGGTGACCTTGATGCAACAACGGTTGTTCAGGGCAGAGATGCAGTTAAGAGAAAAATGGTTGAACTTCACGGACCTCTAAATGCAGAGCCAAAGGACAGAAAGCCAATGACCACAAAGGAAAAAGACCAGTTTACTGCTTTGCAGGTTGTCAATGAGATGATGGCAAGAGGAGTAGAACTTCTTCCTGTTGACATTTATAAATCACGTGCAACAGTTTATTATATTGAAGACGGAAAAATAAGAATGCCGTTTTCAGCATTGTCAGGTGTTGGTGAAAACGCTGCAAAGGCACTTGTGAAGGGCAGAGATGAAAGCGACGGAAGTTTTGTGCACGTTGATGATTTCCAAGCAAAGACAGGTGCTTCAAGTGCCGTTGTAACAGCTTTGCGGGAAATCGGTGCGTTTGGTGATTTGCCTGAAACTGCACAGATTTCGTTCTTTGGATTTTAACATATTTGTATAATATTTTACTTGACTAATGTGCTTTATTATGGTAGCATATTAGCACGTTAAAGCAAAAAAACAAGAAAAAGGATATTTTCTAATGAAAAATTACTCAAAAATTACTCCAGAGGGAACAAAAGATTATCTGGCAATGGAAAGCCGTGCTATCCGTTGTGCAGAAAAAAGACTTTCCTCTGTATTTAAATCAAAAGGCTACGAAAAGGTAATGACACCAACAATCGAGTTTTTCGATGTGTTTAATCGTGAAAGTTCAGGTTATAATCCTGAAGATTTATACAGTTTAACTGACTCTTACGGTAGATTGCTTGTGTTAAGACCTGATTCAACGCTTCCTATCGCAAGACTTGTGTCAACTCGTTTTCAGAATGCACGTTTGCCACTTCGACTTTATTATAATCAGAATGTTTTTGTAAGACAGAAAAACCTGACAGGCAGAAGTGATGAGGCAACTCAAAGCGGTATTGAACTTATGGGAGCCTATGGACTCCGTGCAGATTTAGAGGTTATCACAACGGCAGTTGAATCTATTGAGAGTTGTACATCTGCTGATTTTAAACTTGAAATCGGTCACGCAGGTTTCTTTAAAGAATTATGTAAAAAACTTAATGTAAGTGAAGTCGGATCGTAGCCATGTCGTTCTGTG
>JAZSKT010000215.1:0-2219 GCA_045534995.1 Candidatus Fimenecus sp. | reverse complement strand
ACATCAAGAGCAATATTTGAATATGCTTTATCATGTTCAATTTTACTTAAAATTTTATAGGCTAATAATCTATCATCCATAAATTAATCTCTTCTTCTGTTAATAGATAAAATCAAACGTAAAAGGTTAGCAACACTGACTGCAAGTGCAGCTACATAAGTCATAGCTGCTGCGGAAAGTACACTTTTTGCACCTTTTTTCTCTTCAACACTAAGAATATCTACTTCACCAATTACTTTTAACGCTCTCCTGCTTGCATTAAATTCAACAGGTAATGTAACAAGTTGAAAAAGAACGGCAAATGAAAAGAAAATTACACCAGCAAGTGCTAAAGGACCAAAATCAAGAAAATATCCAATAATAGCAAGAGGAATTCCTGCTTTTGAACCGATATTTGCCAATGGAAGGATTGTATTTCTTATTTTAATCGGTGAATATCCTTGTGCATATTGTGCGGCGTGACCTGCCTCGTGACAAGCAACTCCAATTGCTGCAACAGATGTTGAATTATATACATTATCAGATAATCTTATAACATTTGATTTAGGGTCAAAATGGTCGGTAAGATTTCCTGAAACTCTTTCTATCTGTACATTTGTGATTCCATAATATCTTAAAATTTCAAATGCTGCTTGTGCACCTGTAATTCTGCGACCAGACATTACTTGTGAATACTTTTTAAATGATGAATTCACCTTTGCTGAAGCAATCATTGAAAAAATTAGCATTGGTAAAACAAGAATTATATAATAATAATTTGACATATAATGATACGAAAAAAATCCATTCATAATTATACTCCTAAAATAGTACCCTTCTCAATTTTATGACCTCTTAGAAAACTTGCAGAATCCATTTTTCGCTTTCCCTCAGCTTGGATTTCAATAATCTCAATACAATTACCGTCGCCACACATACAAACAAGTCTGTTATTATTATCAACAATTTCTCCGGGATTTCCTGAAAATTTTTCAGGCAATTTCTGTGATTTATGGATTTTATATGTTTTTCCGTTAATTTTTGTTGTTGCAATAGGCCATGGATAAAGACCACGGATTTGATTATGAACTGTTAATGCAGGTTTAGAAAAATCAACAGGACAAAGTTCTTTTGAAAGCATTGAAGCATATGTTGACTGAGAATCATCCTGCTTTATAGGATTTAAAGCATTATCCTCTACCAATTTAATTGTTTCAATCAAAACTTCTGCACCCATATCTGACAAAGTGTCAAAAAGTTCGCCCGCATTCATATCTTCAGGAATATCAAATGTTTTTGTCGTAAGAATATCACCCGTATCAATACCGATATCCATTTGCTGTGCAGTAACTCCTGTTACAGTATCACCATTCAATATACTCCATTGAATCGGTGCAGCCCCTCGAAGTTTAGGAAGTAATGATGCGTGAATATTTATACAACCGTGCTTGACACTTTCAAGTATTTCTTTAGGTAAAATTTTACCAAAAGCAACAACGACGATAAGGTCAGCATTAAGAGAATTTATAATTTCAAGTGCTGTACCATCACGCATTGAATTTGGCTGAAAAACCTTTAAATTATTCTCAACTGCACACACTTTTACAGGCGGAGGAGTTAATTCATATCCTCTACCTTTTGGTTTATCAGGTTGAGTAAATACACCCACAACCTCATTTTCACTATCAACTAATGCTTTAAGACAAGGAACAGCAAAATCAGGTGTTCCCATAAATATAATTCTCATAATTTTATTCCTTACAATACTTTTCTATTTCTTCTTGTGAAGCAAGATTATCAATATATAAAACTCCATCAAGATGGTCAATTTCATGACAGAATGCTTTTGCTTTCAATTCACTGCCCTTATACACACACCAATTACCATTTCTGTTCTGTGCTTTAACATTAACAGTCATTGGTCTTATGGTTGTTCCTTGTTTTCCTGGTAATGACAGGCAACCTTCTGCACTACATTGAACACCATCTTTTTCAACTATTTCAGGGTTGATAAGCTCCATCAAACCATCACCCACATCAATAACAACAACTCTTTTAAGAATACCAACCTGCACTGCTGCAAGTCCAACGCCTTCTGCCTGATACATTGTATCTTTCATATCATCAAGAAGTTGCCAGAGTCGTTCATCAAAATTTTCAACAACTCTGCTCTTTTTTCTTAAAATAGGGTCATCTTCAGTTCTTATATTTCTAATAGCCATTTTTATCTCCTTATATTA
>JAZSKT010000207.1:0-15983 GCA_045534995.1 Candidatus Fimenecus sp. | reverse complement strand
TCGCAACAGGTTACGTTGAACTTGTGGCAGATACACTTCAGGTTCTTGGCAAGAGCCGCAATATGCTGCCTTTTGATGTGAGAACATCACACACAAACAAGGACGGACTTCGTCTTAAATACCGGTATCTTGACCTTCGTAATCCGAAGAACCACGATAATATCGTAATGCGTTCCAAGATTATCCGTTATATGCGTAACAAGATGGAGGAGAAGAACTTCCTCGATATGCAGACTCCGATTTTGACTGCATCATCACCGGAAGGTGCGCGTGACTTCCTTGTACCGAGCCGTAAGCACCCAGGTAAGTTCTATGCACTTCCACAAGCTCCACAGCAGTTCAAACAGCTTCTTATGGTGTCAGGTTTCGACCGTTATTTCCAGGTAGCACCTTGTTTCCGTGATGAAGATGCTCGTGCTGACCGTTCACCGGGTGAATTCTATCAGCTTGACTTTGAAATGGCTTTTGCAACACAAGAAGAAGTTCTTGACATCTGTGAAGATGTTATTTATGACACATTCACAACATTCTCTGACAAGAAAGTAACACCAAAGCCATTCCGTAGAATCACTTATGCTGATGCTATGATGACTTACGGTTCAGATAAGCCTGACCTTCGTAACCCACTTGTGATTTGCGATTTGACAGACTTCTTCGCAGGTGTTGACTTCCCTGCTTTCAAGGGTAAGCCCGTTCGTGGTATTGTTGCCGACTGTAAAGGTAAATCAAAGAAATTCTTTGAAGATTCACTGAAATACGCAACATCAGCTGAAGTAGGTCTTGGCGGTCTTGGTTATATCACACTTAAAGACGGTGTTTTTGCAGGTCCTATTGCTAAATTCTTAAGTGACGCACAAAAAACAGAGATTACAGAGCTTTCAGGTGTTAAAGAGGGAGAAACTCTCTTCTTTATCTGTGACGAAAAGAAGAATAACACAGAGAAAAAGGCAGGTATGATTCGTTCATATCTCGCTCGTCCTGACCAGCTTGACTTAATCCGTGACGATGCTTTTGAATTCTGTTTCGTTGTTGATTTCCCAATGTATGAAAATGACGAAGAAACAGGCGAAACAATCTTTACTCACAACCCATTCTCAATGCCACAGGGCGGTATGGAAGCTCTCCTTACAAAAGACCCAACTGAAGTTCTCGCTTATCAGTATGACCTTGTTTGTAACGGTATAGAACTTGCTTCAGGTGCTGTTCGTAACCACGATATTGACATTATGAAAAAGGCATTTGAAATTGCAGGTTATGACGAAGAAGAACTCAAAAACCGTTTCAATGCTTTATATACTGCATTCCAGTATGGTGCTCCTCCTCATGCAGGTATGGCACCCGGTATTGACCGTATGGTAATGCTTTTAACAGACGAAGAAAAAATTCTTGATGTTATCGCATTCCCACTTAACGGTAATGCTCAAGACTTGTTGCTTGGTGCACCAAGTGAAGTTACAAACCAACAGCTTGAAGATGTTCATCTTCTTGGTAGTGGTAGCGCTCTTGCACAGCGTCAGGCTGCAACAGGAAACACTGCAAAGCAGTCAGCTGGCAAACGCTCAACATTCTCAAACGCACAACAGCTTAATCAGTTGTCACTCACAGAGGATGAAGAAACAGTTATGCAGGAAATTTTCACTGCAATGAAAGATAGCGAAGTAAAACTTAAAGATATCCCAACAGAAAATGTTGAAGAAATGGTACACGTTATGCCAATGACAAACGTACTTCGTGAAGATGTTCGCAGTCAGCCATTCTCAAGAGAAAGTTTACTTGAAGGCGCTCCTGAACGCAGCGAAGACAGTTGGCAAGTACGGAGACTTGTAAAGTGAGGTGAATAGAATGAAATATTATGCAACTAAAGTTTCTGAAAAAGGTAATATTGCAGTTGACGATACAATTCTCGTTAAAGATGCAGTTACAACAGCAGGTTCTCGCATTTTAGACGGCTTCAAACCACTTTTCAGCGCAGAAGCAGTTACTCGACTTGAGGAAAAAGGCTACACAGTAGCAGGAAAAACTAATGTTGGCGAATTCTCACTTGACCTTGTTGGCGAATTTTCATACTATGCACCACAGGAAGGAAAATTATCAGGTTCTGCAGCAACTCTCGTTGCTAATGGTGAAGTAGAAGCAGCACTCGGTGTTGATATGAACGGCACTACAAGACGTGCAGCAGCACTTGCAGGTATTGATTTCTTAAAACCAACTTACGGTACAGTTTCCCGTTATGGTGTGATTTCTTGCGCTGCATCTGGTGAACAAGTTGGTGTTTACGCAAAGGATGCCCAAAAAGTTGCTGAAATTATGGGCGTTATCGCAGGTCACGACGACAAAGACGGCACAAGCCTTCGTAATGACACTTATGATTACGCAATTACTGATGTAAAAGGTAAAAAAGTTGCTCTTAACAAATACTTGCTTGACAAAGCAGACCATGAAACAAAAGCAAAAGTTATGGCATTTGCTGACTCACTTCGTGCAAACGGTGTTGAAGTTGTTGAAATCACTTGTGATATGGCTGAAATTGCAAACACAGCATGGCAGATTCTTATGTGTGCTGAAACTTGTAACAATGTTTCTCGTTATGACGGTGTTAAATTCGGTCACCGTGCAAAGGAATACAAGAATATTGACGAATTATATGTAAACACAAGAACAGAGGGCTTTAACTTCCTTACAAAGGCAGTTATCCTCTGTGGCTCTGATGTTCTTTCAAAAAATCGTTATAAAGATTGCTATGACAAGTCACTTCGTGTCCGTCGTGTGGTTGCTGAAGGACTCCAGAAAGCATTTGAGGAATTTGATGCAGTTCTTACTCCTGCTTGTAGCAAGACAGAATATGAAGCATATGACATTAAAGATGCATTCGGCAAGGTATTCGAAGAAAGCGTGTTCACAGCAGTTGCTAACCTTATCGGTATTCCTGCTCTTGTGACAAATGGTGTTCAGCTTATGGGTAACCATTTTTCTGAAAGCACTCTTTTAAGCCTTGCACACAGCGTTGAAAGGAAAGGTGAATGAATATGAAATACGAAATCGTCATCGGCCTTGAAACTCACGTGGAATTAAGCACCGAATCAAAGATTTTCTGTTCTTGTGGCGGTCACTCTGCTGCAAACGAACCAAACGATTGTGTTTGTCCTGCTTGTTCAGGTATGCCGGGTATGTTGCCTGTTATGAACAAGAGAGTTGTTGAACTTGCAGTTACTGCAGGTCTTATGCTCAACTGTAACATTAACCGTTACACAACATTCGATAAGAAGAATTACTATTATCCTGATTTGCCTTGTGCATATCAGATTACACAGCTTAATCACCCAATCTGTACTGACGGTTGCGTAACACTTAAAACAAGCGCAGGTTCTCGTGACATCAGAATCAAGCAGATTCATATGGAAGAAGACGCAGGTAAACTTGTTCACGGCGGTAATTCATCATTCGTTGACTTTAACCGTACAAGTGTTCCGCTTATTGAGATTGTTACTCAGCCTGATTTCCGTAGTGCAGAAGAAGTTGTAACATATCTTAACAAACTTAAATCAATGTTCCGTTCAGGCGGTATTTCAGAATGTGAAGAAGGCGCAATGCGTTGCGATGTTAACATTTCTGTTCGTCCTGAGGGTAGCGATGAATTTGGTGTTCGTACTGAAATCAAGAATATGGCTTCATTTGAGGCTATTGAAAGAGCAATCAAGTACGAATCACAGCGTCATATTGATGCTCTTGAATATGAAATTGAAGAACTTGTTCAGGAAACAAGAAGATTTGATGATGTAAGTGGTAAGACATTTGCAATGAGAAATAAGGAAACTGAAGCAGATTATCGTTATTTCCCTGATGCAAACCTTATGCCTATTATCATTGATGACGAGTGGCTTGAAGAAATCAAGGCAAACAAACCGGCTGCAGTTGACGAAAAGGCAGACGCTTATCGTGAAGTCGGCATTTCTGAAAAAGAAATTGATATGCTTATTTCTAACCACAAAATCAGCAAAATGCTTGACGACATCGTTGCTATGGGATGTAATCCAAAAGATACGGCAACTTGGATTCTTACTGACTGTGCAGGTGTTCTTCGTAAAGACGGCAAAACTCTCAATGACCTTACAATGACTGCTGAAACTCTTGCTACAATCATCAAGATGGTTGATAGTGGTGAAATTAACAGAAATGCAGGTAAGAAAGTTCTTATCGCAGTTGTTGAAGATAATGTTGACCCTGTTGAATTCGTTAAGGCACAGGGACTTGATAAGAAATTCGATTCATCTGCTATTGAAGGTGTGATTGACAATGTTATCGCACAGAATGAAAAGGCAGTTGCCGACTATAAGAGTGGTAAAGAAAAGGCTCTTATGGCTCTGTTCGGCGCTTGTATGAAAGAACTTCGTGGTGCAGGCGACCCTGCAGTAATCAAAGAACTTCTCGAGAAAAAACTTAAGGCATAAAATAATTCAATATAATGCATAAAAAGGCTCCCTCGTCAGAGGGACCCGATTTATTTTGTGTTTATTTAATTACACTTACATTTGCTTCGGGGAGATAGTAGCAAACAATTACGCCTTCTTCGTAGATTACATAGACATATCTGCCGTTATCGTTTATTGTGAGATACTGGGAAACTGTTTTATCAACGATTTTCTGCGCTTTTTCTGTATCTGTTACAGATGTAAGCGGATGACCTGCATCTTTATATACTCTCTTGATTAAATCATATTCTGTTGCAGGTTCGTCAATGAAATAATGAACAATATCACAAGCATGACCACTTACATCTGTCTGTCGGAACATTGTTCGGTCATAATACGGGAACATTTCCGTAGCCGAACCCCATCCTCTGTTACTTTCCTCATTTGCCTTACCAAATTCAAGTTTTGCTACTGAAAGTGACATTGGTCCGTCAGTATATAAGACTTCCTTGATTTTCATCGGCTCGTCTTTAAGTTCATATCCGTTTTCCTTGAGGAAAGTGAGAGTGTTTGTCATATTTTTATATACAGGAATAAATTCATCTATCAAAGCGTGATTATAATCCGGTTCTCCAACAATTGAATCTACTATATATTCAACTCCGCCGCTTGCGTTCTCGGGATAATACATATTATTAACATAAGAAGGTGTGTAGCCCGGATAATCAGCATCTACTGCCGTTTTCACAAGTACACCAACAGGCTGATTATTGTTTCTGAAAAGTTCATCAACGCTCATTTTTGAAAGGTCCTTATAGAGTGCTTCGCAAAGGCCATCTACATCAGTAACACAATCCATTCCTTCGCCAATTTCTATAAGCATATCATTGTCAGTAAGTGCCCAATTAAAGCCCTTAAGGCAACCTGTTGAGTCATACTGTGTGTTTTCAGGAATATCGTCAACAAGATAGTTTTTAAGAATTGCATCGAAATAATCAGAACCATAAACAAGCTGAATATACTTCATATACGTTTCTTCATTATAAATATAAAAATCACGGAATTTAATATCACCGTCATTATTTCTTATACCAAGAGTAACTGATGTCAAATATTCTTCATCATACTTAACCTTTTCATTTTTAAGAAGTTCATAAACCTCAAGAACAGCTTGTTTACTCTCGTCAGTTGAGCTTTCAACAAAGTCTTCACCAGGTTGCCAAGGATAAACCCAATGTCCGTAACCGCTAAGTTCTGTTGCATTTATTGTCACGCTCTTGACATCTGCTTTATCAGGAATCTTGTTGTATGTGCCAAAAATCCCTGTGTTGATTACGATACAACAAACTGCAAATGCACCGATAAGCACATAGCACCATTTAAGGGACTTAATTGCTGTTTTGGGCTTTCTTGTAAGAATAAGCTGAATAAGGAAATATGCAATCAATGCAACAGCCACAAGAAGAACAAAGAGTACATAAAGATTATATTCTCCACCAAACCACTCTGAGAAAACCCATGTGATTCCCGTGAATGCACAAGTACCAAAAACAGCTCTCGAAACAGGGAATTTACCAAGAGAATTTGCGTGTTCTGCCTTTCTCTTGTTGAAAAGGTAATAAGTAACGCCGATTAAAGCAACTGAAATCACAAGCCACACTACAACAGGGAACATAAAGCCCCAGTCAACTCTGTATTCTGCAGGAACTTCATATTTTTCAGCAGGAACAGTTCTTTGCAACATTCTCAATATAACCTTTGGTGTAATCTTGTCTGAATAGTCATAAATGTCACCCATATAAACATGTCGATATTCTTCATTCATATTGATTGCCATTGTCCAAGGTGTGAGAACCTGCATTACTGTTGATATATCATAGCCTCTGATATATCCCTTAAGGTAACTCCAAGCAAGAGAAGATACTGTACTGAATGTGCAGAATGGAATTACTGATAATGCAATTGAAGAACCTACTGCTTCAAAAATATTACCTGACACCATCATCATTGCAGATACAAGTGAATACCCTGTAAGTCCGCAGACAAAAAGTAATGATGTAAAATAGAGAAAAAGACTTGTAAGATGTGATGTGTAACCGAAACTGATAATATTTGTAATATAAATTATGAAAATTGGTACAAATACTGCAACGAAAAGTGATACAACGCCTGAAACAATACGGTTTGTAACCATTGTACTTCGCTTGATACCGAGGCTTAAGAATACATTAACCTGCTTTTTGGAAAGCATAAAGTAAAATGATTTTAATGCTGTCAACATTCCACAGGCAACCATTCCAAATGGAAGGAAGTCAAAGGAATAAAAGAATGTTGAACCTGGTGCTAAAAACATTGAAATTTCAAGATGCTCAGTTGTTCTTACAAATTCTTCTGATGTTACAAACTGAATAACAGGTATTGTCACCATAATAAAAAGCACTAAAAAAGCTATTGCAGGAAATGGAAGTGAGCCTACAAGACTACGCTTGAAATCGTTTCTGTTCACATTATTCAAAGATTTTTGTGATGTCATATTTCTTTTCCTCCATTTCATTTAAGAATACCTCTTCCATTGTAAGCTTATATTCGTCAATAGCCATTGGAAGAAGCGCGTTTAGCTTCTGTCTTTGCTCGTCAGCATTTTTCTCGAAAATAATCATTGCAACTCTGCCGTCAATATCAAGTGACTTATACTGAATGTCCTTAAAGTCATTTTCAGTAATCTGACGGTCAAAAATAAGTCTGAACTTACTGTAATTCTGTGAAATATCGTAAACAGAACAGTCAAGCGCAAGTTTTTTACCGTTTATAAGACCTACATTGTCGCAAAGGTCAGAAAGTTCTGACAAATTGTGTGATGAAATAATGAGAGAGGCTTCTGTTTCGGCCATATATTCAATAAAAAGTTTCTTTGTAATCTCTTTTTTCTGCGGGTCAAGTCCGTCAAAAGTTTCGTCGAGAAGTAAATACTTTGGACGGGAAGCAAGCGCTAAAATAATCTCTGCCTGTCGTTGCATACCCTTCGAAAAGCCTCTGATTTTCTTCTTTCCGTCAAGTCCATAGACCTCAAGAAGATTATGGAGAGTTTTAAAACTGAAATTCGGGTGATAATCGGCATAAAATTTTGCCATTGATAAAACACTTGCATTCATTGGGAAATAAAGGTCATCAGGAATATAGAATAAATCCTTTCTCACATTGTCGTTGTCAAAGGTTTCTTCCCCGTCCATAAGGACTTTACCGCCTTCTGCCTTATAAATTCCCGCCGCTGTTTTTAAAAGTGTTGTCTTACCTGCACCGTTATAACCAATAAGACCATAAATTGATGATGGCTCAACTTTAAATGATATATCTTCAACTGCTGTGAAATCGCCGAATTTCTTTGTCACATTCACAAATTCAATCATTTCATTCTTCAACTCCTTTGAAAATTTCATTAAGAAGTCCTTCAAGCTGTTCACGGTCAGCGCCCATAGCCTTGGCGTTGACTAAAGAAGCCTTTACTGCATCTAAAGACTGCTGAAGGTAAATGTTCTGGGATTTTGTATCACCGCTTATGAATACACCTTTTCCTGCAATTGTGTAGATAACTCCCTGAGCCTCCAACTCCGACAACGCGCGCTTGACGGTGTTGATATTTAAGCCCAGTTGCGCTGAAAGCTGTCTTAAAGACGGTAGCTGGTCGTCTTTTTTCAGCACTCCCCTGCTGATGTCAAGAACTATCTGTTCCTTAATCTGCTCATAAATAGGGGTTCTGGAATGATAATCAAGAAAAATATTCACGGTGTATCACCTCCTGTCAACTGTACTAACTGTGCTATTTCAGTTCGCACAGTTTGATAATACAGTAAAAATTTTCATTTGTCAACAGTTTTTTATAATTTTTTATTTTTCTTAAACAAATCTTAAAGAAGAGCAAAATGATAAAAGGCGGGGTTAAGACCCCGCCCTACCGTGTAGCGTTAAATTATTTATCTTTTTGTTTATCGCGGATTTTTTTATGGTGGTTTAATCTTGTCAGGAGAATTATCCCTCCTGTTGCAAGAACAAATGCCACCACTACACAGGAAATGATAACATCAACAAACGCAGGAATGAAAGGTACTATCAAATCTGTTTCAGGAAGTTTGAAAAGTCCTGTTCCGTCGTTTGATGCGTAAGGAATTCTGATTACATTTATTGAATAACCTGCCACATCGCATAAAATCTGGTTATCTTTGAGAGAAAGTTCCGTCTGAACAGGTGCAACATGCAAGTCCTCACCGGGTTCATTACATGCAGATTTAAAGTTCTGGGACATATACTGTGCAGTTGGATTATTCACATTTTTAAACCCATCAACATTTATATTTATTCTGCTCGGTGTTTTTGAACTGTTTACAATTTTAACATAAATAACTTTTTCCGTTGTATCAACAGTTACGGAGTGGTAAAGTCCCTCTTCGGAAATATTATTCTCAGTTAAAATATAGTTTGTTCCCACATTATTTGCAAAGAGCATTTGCATATAATAATCAGGCGATAAAACTAAATTGCTCGAACCAAACCAGATAAGGCTTGTATCCTTTTCCTGCGCATTGATTTTTGCAAGTGGTGTTTCATAAGAAATCATGCGTATCAAATCAGCATTTCTCTCAACACCGGTCAGAAACGCTGCATTTTCAATGGCTGACCACATATTATTTTTTGTAAGAGTGTCACCGATTGAAGTATCAACGGAATATTCACTTACCATTACCTGAGCACCGCTACGCTCATACTCGTCATAACGGTCAACTTCATTGAAAAGCTTGTCACCGTCAACACAACAACTTTCGTTTATAACAACATTCTTATAAAGGCTGTTTGCCTCTGCCCAGAAATCTTTATTTTCTTCATCATTGAAATCAACACCTGAACAGATAATCGTGATTTCAGGATACTTTTCATTGATTGCTTTGTAGAGAATATCAAAGTTTCTCCAATAAAGTTCTCCATATTCTCCGTTACCGATGGCAATATATTTCAAGTTAAAACTCTCTTTATGACCGTCTTCAACTCTCTTTGCTCCCCATAGTGTTGACTCGTCACCGTTTGCGTATTCAATAAGGTCAAGCACATCCTGAACATACTGACCGAATTCTTCTGTTTCGGGACGATATGCTATGCCATCAAGGTAGCTCTGCCAATCTTCTTGTGTTATTGAACCATTTTTATAGTTCTCTTTTTCCTTTTCATAGTCCCCTACTTTATCTGTTACAATTCCACCGTTGATTACAGGTATTGCAAGACAATCAAGGTCATGACACAAAAGCAAATATTCGTACAGTCCCATTGAATTGGAATTTACGGAAAAGACATTTTTACTTGTATGAGTAAAAGACTGTTTTCTTGTTTCAAGAGGTCCGAGAGTATTTTTCCAACTACCGATATTTTCAATAAGCATTGAAGAATCCATCTCTCCTGCTGAAAAACGGATAAATGCAGGAGAAAGGTTATAAATCGACTGCATTAAATCACTTCTCAAAGAGATGTATTTCCACTCACTGTTGCCATAACCGTAACTACTCATAGGCACCAATGAAACCTGGTCAATGTGGAAACTACCTGTACCTTCAAAATCCAAATGCAACGCACCGTCAGCATTAACATTCGATTTGAGTTCAAGACTTATGGGCATCCACTCGGCACAATGGTCAATATTGAACTGATATTTTTCTGTATTTCCTTTTGCAGAAAGTGATGCAGTTATTGTACCTGTATAATCAATATTTCTGAAATATGCTGTGAAATGATAAATTTCATTTTTACTGAACTTCATATCAGAAGTTTCTGCTTTTTTAGAGTTTACCTGATATGTTTTGTAGTTATAGAACTCGGTGTATCCAAGATTACTTAACGTGCCTTTCTCGTCAATGGTAACAGAGAGATAGCTCTCATTATTTTCGTTAAGTCCGTCTAAAGACATAACGCTGTAATTTTGAGAACTGATTTCCCATGATGCTATCGGGTTGTTGCTGTATTCAAAGGAGTTGTTGTTAACAAGGTTTGACACAAGACCTCCGTCAATAGCGCCACCCTTATTTTCAAGAGAAAGTCCGTAAAGGCTGTCACTTACGGAATATGAAATGTTTTCGGCGGAAATATTCATTGACGGAATTATTTTGTCAGACATACTACTGCCTGTAAATGAAACAACCACAGAAATTACCATAAGGGCAGTTAAAATTAATGATAATACTTTTTTCATTTTTCCGTCACCTACTTTGCTTAAACTACATATTACACTATTATATATTTTACCAATAATTGACTAATCTGTCGAGTATTTTTTGAGAATTTTTTGCCTGTTATGTTGATTTTTTTCATGGTAATCTATATAATCAAGTTATACTCAGTTATTGGGGGATTTTTTATGGCGAAAAAGAAGGTTTATACTATTGCAAATGCCCACCTTGACACTATCTGGAGTTGGGACTTTGAAACAACAGTGGGCAAATACATATACAACACTCTCAACGAAAATTTTCAGCGTTTTGAGAAATATCCTGAATATAAATTCAATTTTGAAGGCTCATACCGTTATGAGCTTATGAAAGAATATTACCCTGAAATGTGGGAAAAGATGAAATCATATGTTACACAGGGCAGATGGAATGTCTGCGGAAGTGCATTTGAAAACGGTGATGTGAATGTTCCGTCCCCTGAGGCACTTTTCAGAAATATTCTTTTAGGTAACGAGTATTTTGAGAAGAATTTCGGCAAACGCAGTTGCGATATTTTCTTGCCTGACTGTTTCGGTTTCGGCTATGCTCTGCCATCAATTATGCACCACGCAAATCTTAAGGGCTTTACAACACAGAAGCTTACTTGGGGTTCTGCATATGGCGTACCATTCGACCTTGGAAAATGGTATGGTGTTGACGGAAATTATGTATATGCAAACACAAATCCCGGTTCTTATGATAAGTCTCTCACCAAAGTAAGAGAAAATGAAAATGTCGTAAAAAAACTTAACGAAAATGACCAATACGAACTTGATTTTACAACTATCTTCCACGGTGTCGGTGACCGTGGTGGCGCGCCAAAAGAAGCATCCGTAAAAACTGTTTGTGACGAGATTGCAAAGAATGATACAAATGACATAGAGGTATTATCTGCACCCGCTGACCAAATATTCCATGACATTGATGCTCTGCCTGAAGAAACCAAGCAGAAATTACCAGTATGGAATAACGAACTTGTTATGACAAATCACGCTGTTGGTGGCTACACATCCCGTGCTATCGGCAAACGTTGGAACAGGCGAAATGAAGAAATTGCAGATATGGCGGAACGCGCTTGTGTTACTGCTATGGTGACAAATGGCTATAAATATCCGCAAGTGCCACTTACAAAAGCTTGGAAACGAGTTATCGCTCATCAGTTCCACGACGATTTACCGGGAACATCGGTTCAGCGAGCATACAGAAGAAGCTGGAACGACTATGCAATGTCACTTAATCAGTTCACAAACGAATATGAAGGTGCTGTAAAATTAATTGCAACAAAAATTGACACATCTTTTGTTAAAGGTACGGCAGTAATCGTGAACAACCCTATGGAATATGAGCGTACAGGTGTTGTAACGGTAAAAATTCCTGCAAAATCCTGCGGAAAGAATATAACAGTGCTTGATGACGAAGAAAAAGAATATGCAGCACAGATTACAGAAGTAAAAAACGGTGTTGCAACCGTTCTTATGTGTGTTACAGTACCGCCAATGGGCTATAAGGCGTTTGACATAAGAAACAGAAAGTGCCAAATTAAATCAAAACTTTTCGCATCAATAGTGATGCTTGAAAATGAAAAATACAGAGTAGGACTTAACAGTAACGGCGATATTTCTTCAATTTTTGACAAAGAATTGAAGAAAGAAATCCTCCAAAAACCAATCACAACAGGCATTTTCGATTATAATGGTAGCAAGGATTGGCCTGCTTGGGAATTGAATTTTGAAGAGCTTAACCGTGAGCCACAGAACAAAACTAAAATTAAAACAGTTAAAATTATTGAAAATGGACCTTGCAGAGTTGCTCTTGAAATCGTAAAAACCTTTGGCGACAGCACTTTCACATCAATCGTTGCATTGAGCAAAGGTGGAAAAATCGTTGAAGTTTATACAGAGGCTGAATGGAAAAGCAAACGCCATCTTGCAAAGGAAGTTTTCTCATTTACTGCCGAAAGTCCCGTTGCCACATACGATTTAGGTCTTGGCGCAATTAAACGTGGCAATATGAATGACAAGCTTTTTGAAGTTCCCGCACAAAAATGGGCTGATATTACAGATAAAGACGAGCATTTCGGCGTGTCCGTAATCAGCGAATGTAAATACGGTTGGGATAAGTTTGACACCAACACTCTTCGTCTTACACTTATGCACACACCATACAAAAATTATCGTGTTGACAGTATGCAGTCAATGATGGAATTAGGTCTTAACAGATATTCTTATGCTATTTATTCTCACAACGGTGTTGTATCTCACGATACACAGACAGAAGCAAGAAATTTTGTAATGCCTATGGCATCATTTACAGTTTCAAAGCACGAAGGAACTTATACTGAATATTCATTTGGCTCACTTTCAGGCAATGCAATTCTCCGAGCAATGAAAAAGGCTGAAAACAGCGATGAAATCATTGTCCGTATAGGTGAGGGTGAAAAGAAAGCACAGAAAGATGTTACTTTCTCTCTTAACTGTGAAATCGAGTCTGCAAGAGAATTATATGCATCAGAAGAACATATTGCTGACTTCCCTCTTACAGACGGAAAACTTGTATTTGACTTAAAGCCTTATGAAATCAAGTCATTTGCAATTAAAGTAAAAATTGCAGAGATTGAAAACAATACTTTAACAAATATTCCACTCCTTGGAAATATTGAACCCTTCTCAACAAATGCGAAACCAACAGGCAAATTACCTGTTATTAACAAATCAATTCCAAAGGAAATCACTCCTGATGTTATTTCTTCAGGCGGAGTTGATTTCCGGGTTTCTGACGAGGCTATGCTTTGCGGTGGTCAGAGTCTTATTTTACCGACAGGTACAAAGAAAGTGCATCTTCTCATAGCATCTCTCAATGGTGACAAGCACGTTAAAATCAACGACTACGCATATAAAATCAATGATATTAAGGAATATTATGCAGGTTGGGATTTATATGATTTCAAAGAGGTTGCATTTACAAAACAGGGTAAATTAGGCTACGAATTCACTCATTCACATACTGCAGACGGTGATGCTCAATGTGAACAGCTATTCTTCTGGCACGTGGAAGTTGATGCAGAAAACAGAAGCGAAATCAATTTCCCTGTTGACCGTGATATTATCGTTCTTTCCGCAGTTGCCGATACAGAAAATGAATTCTGTGAACTCGCTTGTGACCTTTATGACAAAATTGAAGGTCGTGTGTTCGACTATAAAGAAAATCTTAAAGAAAAAATCACATATTTAAACTGCAAAAACTCATATTTGCTCAACGATAAAGGCGGAGCAATCAAACACAGAAATAAGGGAAGGAGAAAATAACCATGGCTGAAAACAAAGGCGACATTCGTTATGTAGGTGTCAAGGAAACCTTGTCTTATGGTATTGCAAATGCAGGTCAATGTTTTGGATACAACATTATTGCTGGCAGTTACCTCTCGCTTTTCTTTACAAAGGTATTCGGTGTTCCACCTGAAGCAGTTGCGGCTATGATGCTGTTTTTAGGTCTGTGGGACACAATCAATGACCCGCTTATGGGCTCAATTATTGACAGAACAAGAACTCGTTACGGAAAACTCAGACCTTACCTTTTAATTGTTCCGATTCCCTTGGGTATTGCAACAATTATGCTTTTTGCAGGTCCGCAAATCCTTGGTGACAAGGCAGAAGATGTTTCAAAAATCATCTATATGTTCATCTCCTATTTCATATGGGAACTTTTCTATACATTGGGTGATGTGCCATTCTGGGGAATGAGTGCTGCAATCAGTCCGTCCCCTTCTGACAGAACAAGAGTTATTTCTTCTGCTCGTTTTGTTTCAGGTCTTATCGGTGGTCTTTCAACATCTATTCTTGTTGTACTTATGGACTTGTGCAACAATGGTTCCATTCCGCTTTCGTTGTCACAAGTTTTCTTGCTTATGGCAATAATTTCAGGCACATTTGGTATGGCTCTTTTCTCATTGTCAGGTATCTGCACAAAGGAAAGAGTTGTTCAAACAATCAAAGAACCAAGTGTGCTTGACGGATTTAAGGCACTTGTCAAGAATAAACCTTTGCTTTTAATTGTTATCGGTAACGTTCTCGGTGCAATAAGCGGTATCGGTGGTTTCTTCCAGGCATATTACTATTCAGAAGTTGTTCAGATGAATTCTCTTACAATCGTTATTGCACTCCCGGGAACAATTTTAGGCTTTGTTACATATCTTCTTATTCCAAAAATCAAGCAGAAATTTGATAACCGTCAGATTATCTTCTTAAATGGTTTTGCAAGACTTATTATGGGTACAATCGTATTTATTGTAGGTATGAGCTGTTTTACAAATCTTTGGGTTGTTGTACCTCTCCTTATGGTGCAAAATCTTCTTTTCAGTTTCTTCAACACAATAAATATGGTTATTCCTACCGAAATGATTGGTGACACAATCGATTATATGGAATGGAAAACAGGTGAGCGAAATGAGGGCGTTTCATTCTCTGTCCTTACCTTCGTCGGAAAACTTACAGGTTCAATTTCAGGTTCTATCGGCAATGCACTTCTTCCCGTTATCGGTCTTTCTTTCGTATCAATCAGCGCAACAGAAACAATGACCGTTAAGGCTTATGACTACACAGACCTGCTTATTTGGGGAATGTTTACATTAGCACCTGCTATTTTAGGACTTCTTCCTCTTATTCCGTATATCTGGTATGACCTTACAGGTGACAAACTCAAGAAAGTACGTGAAGAAATGGCAGAACGCAGAGCAGTTCTTTCAGCACAAGTTTCAGGAGGTGGCGAAAATGAGTAATCAATGTCCAAAATGCCATGAAAAACTCTCACCATTATATATGAAACAGAATTGTCCAAAGTGCAACACAAACCTTGTGTATTACGACCTTGACAAACGACTTGAGGCTGACCATATACAAGCTATGAAAGAGCAGGAAGCAGTTGACAGAGTGCTTAATAACATCAAAACATCTGCATTCGGCGGAGCATTACAAATCACTCGTTTTATCTTGATGTTCTCGCCTCTTTTGTGGATGTGTTTGCCGATGTACTCTCTTTTAAACCACGAAACTTTTGAAGAAACTAATATTTCATTGATTACACTTATAAAATCAATTATTGCAACTGTGACAAATGATGGTAATGCAACTCTTACTTTTGATACATGGTTATCCGACAAAGCATATTTCTTCACACTTGTTACAATAGCTTGTATCATCATCTTTTCTCTGGCAGAAATCATTTCTTCTCTGTTTTCAGTGGGTAAAAACGCATTAAAACGAAACAGAATATTTCACATTATAAACTTTATTGTTTGCTTTGGTGTATCCTGCCTTCCAATAGTATATGATTT